>NZ_JBITPN010000038.1:0-66036 GCF_050467985.1 Brevibacillus sp. NRS-1366
CCGAAAGGGAGCATATCATCGTTGGAGGGCTGCTCATTCTTTTTCTTTGGATCAATCGTAAATCGGGGAGGAAGAGTGATCCCAGCCCCCGCTATCTCCATTAACAGGGCCTCTTGATTCGAGTTCCCTGATTACTTTGACATGTAATGAAGCACCCTCTGTGCTGAGATAGAGAGCAACCTGGGAAAAAATATGGTGATGGTACAAAAGCTCGTTCAGTTCCCAACGATCAAGGGGTACCATGGTTAACTCAGACAGATCGCGTCCTATGTACATTCGTCATCCTCCTCCGTTGTTCTGTAGACACATCTTGCTGCATGAATGACGGCTAGCGTGTCTGTATTTATGTACGATGCTTGTTTAGTATGGCTCGTCATCAGCAGTTCCAATCACTGGTATGAAAATGCATCAGGTAGAAAAAGCCGAAAAGGAGTTGTATAATAAATGAGTGATTTTACATATTAGTACCTGCTGTTAATAGTTGGTGTGAGATTAGGAGGCAATACTTTTATGAATACAAAAAAAGTAGCATTGGTTACCGGGGGAACAAGAGGGATCGGAAAGGCAATTGCCCTTCAATTGGCTGAACAAGGGTATGATCTGGTATTGAATTACCTGCGCAATCGGACAGCGGCAAGAGAAGCAGCAGCCGAATTGGAAGCAAAGGGTGCTCGTGTCCACCTGATTAAAGCAAATGTCGGAGACGTGGCAAAAATCAAAGAACTGTTCGCTGAAATTGACCAGGAATTTGGCCGTTTGGACGTGTTCGTCAACAATGCGGCATCCGGCGTCCTTCGTCCGTTGATGGAACTGGAAGAAAGCCATTGGGATTGGACCATGGAAATTAATAGCAAAGCGTTGTTGTTTTGTGCGCAAGAAGCGGCAAAACTAATGATCAAGGGTGGCAACGGCGGAAAAATTGTCAGCCTCTCCAGCCTCGGCTCTATTCGTGTTCTGGACAACTATACAGCCGTTGGTGTGTCCAAAGCTGCGGTAGAAGCAATCACTCGTTATTTGGCTGTTGAACTGGCTCCTCATAATATTGTTGTCAACGCGGTTTCCGGTGGCGCGGTAGATACAGATGCTCTCAAACACTTCCCGAATCGTGAGGAATTGCTCGGCAGCTCCGCAGAACGCACACCTGCAGGTCGTATTGTAGAGCCGGAAGATCTGGCAAACGCCGTAATGTTTTTACTCTCCGACAAGGCATGGATGGTTCGCGGACAGACGCTGATTGTCGACGGCGGAATTTCTCTTTTGACCTAACATTTTGCATAAAGGATGCTTCCCGGTCCTCTATGCAAAAGCGCGGAGTTGGAGACTTTGACGTGTTACCACACAAGACAAAGTTGTCCAAGTGTTGTACAATAGAGTAAGAAGGCTACGAAGGAGGCAACGTATGCTGATTCGTCCGTTTCGACTCGGTGACTATTCGGCTATCACAAGGATTTGGCAGGAAACGGGTTTGGACCAATCGGAGACGGAGTCGCTGAATGACTTGGCCCAGCAGTTGGCTTGGGACAGCGATCTGGTGATGGTTGCGGAACTGGAAGAGAAGGTCGTAGGTGTTGTCGTAGGTACAATTGATGGAGCGCGCGCCTATTTTTACAGACTGGCTGTCCTTCCAGTGATGCAAGGTAGTGGTATTGGCCGTGAACTCGTTGCAGCTATTGAAAAGCGGTTCAAGCAAAGAGGCGTCAATAACGTCCTGATCATGGTCAACCAGGCTAATCCCGAAGTCCTTCCGTTTTACCTTTCGCTTGGCTATGAAGTACAAAAATATGTTACACTTTCCAAAAAGCTCTCTTCTTAAAGGAGGCTTGTCCCCATTCAGATAGAGAAGAGAAGAAAGGGGAGAGTCATGTCGCCAACTCCGGGCTCCAATATCCGCATTGAAAGTTATAAACATGACCATTCGTTGCACCGCATATGGGATAAATCCACGCTGATTCATACCAGTGATGCGGTGGTGATTGGGGGAAACGATCGGGTCAAGGTGACAGAAGCAGACGGGCGGGAGTGGCGTACGCGTGAACCGGCTATTTGTACATTTGGCCGAGGCCAGTGGTTTAATACCATAGCCATGATTCGCGACGACGGCATTTACTATTATTGCAACCTTGGTTCACCCTTTAGCATGAAGGGGCAGCTTCTTAGTTACATAGACTATGATCTCGACGTAAAAGTATTTCCTGACATGACGTATTCGATTCTCGATGAAGAGGAGTTTCTGTTGCACTCCAGACAGATGAACTACCCTCCGTTTGTCGTGGAAAGGGTACAGACGGCGCTCAGAGAAGTACTGGGTTGGGTGAGTGCACGTCGCGGCCCATTTCAAAGCGGTTTCGTCCAGCGTTGGTACGAGCGTTATCTTTTAGTACGAGATGATGAGGAATAATCCCTTTCCCGTAATTCGGGGGAGGGATTTCCTTGTTTGCAAAGGAGGTATGACTGTTGAGCATACGTCGCTATTTGGCATATGTATGGCCCTATTGGAAGCAGATAGTGGGCACCATTTTTATTGGCATTATTAAATTTTCCATCCCATTGGCCTTGCCGCTTCTCATCAAGTACGTCATTGACGATTTGTTACCTAGTCCCCTTCCACAAGCGGAAAAACTGACGCAGCTATTCTGGCTGATGCTCGGAGCGTTTTTGTTATTTACAGTTGTTCGCGCTCCCGTAGAATACATACGGCAGTACTACGCGCAGTGGGTATCCAGCCGCATTTTGTTTGACATTCGCAATCAACTTTTCTCTCATTTGCAACGCCTCTCGATGCGTTACTACAACAATACCAAAACAGGTGAAGTCATCTCCCGCGTCATAAACGATGTCGAATCCACGAAAAGCTTTGTAGAGACGGGTTTGATGAATCTATGGCTCGATACGATTACGATTGCGCTGACGCTAGGCATCATGTTTTACATGGATGTGGAGCTGACGATTGTGGCGATCATCGTATTTCCGCTGTACAGCATTTCTGTCAAATTCTTTTATAAGCGGTTACGTCAACTGACAAAAGACCGCTCTGCGGCGTTGGCTCATTTGCAGGGACATCTGTACGAACGCGTGAATGGCATGTCCTTGATTCGCAGCTTTGCATTGGAAGAGCATGAGAGCAAGGAGTTTGCCAAGGAAAACAATCATTTCCTCCATAAAGCGCTGGCACATACTCGGTGGAATGCCAGAACGTTCTCCGTGGTCAATACCGTTACAGACATCGCACCGCTATTGGTCATTGCCTATGCCGGATACCAGGTGATTGGCGGGAGCATGAGTGTGGGGACACTGGTCGCTTTCTACGTTTATCTAGATCGTCTGTATACTCCGCTGCGGCGTTTGGTCAATTCCAGCACCGTCCTGACACAAGCGATTGCCTCTATGGACCGGATGTTTGAGTTTATTGATGAGCAGTACGATATTGTCGATAAGCCAAATGCGGGTGCACTGCCGGTTGATCCTGTAACCAACCGGATTCGCGGAAAGATCGAGTTTAAAAATGTTTCGTTCCGCTATCGTGAGGAAGGGTCGCTCGTACTGAAAAACGTGAATCTAACGATCGAGCCGGGAGAGACTGTAGCCCTAGTGGGGATGTCTGGTGGCGGTAAATCGTCACTGATCAGTCTATTGCCGCGGTTTTGGGACGTGACAGAAGGACAAATTACCATTGATGGTATGGACGTCCGGGATATCAAACAGCGGAATCTACGTAACCATATTGGGATGGTTCAACAAGACAACATTTTGTTCAGTGAGTCTGCAAAGGTGAATATTTTAATGGGCAATCCTGATGCAGATGATCATGCCGTCAAAGAAGCAGCGAAAGCAGCGCACGCCCATGATTTTATTAGCGAACTGCCCGACGGCTACGATACGGAGCTGGGAGAACGGGGAGTAAAGCTCTCCGGGGGACAAAAGCAGCGGATCGCCATTGCTCGTGTTTTTTTGCGTGATCCGGGCATTCTGATTTTGGACGAAGCGACATCTGCTCTTGACTTGGAATCAGAACACACGATTCAAGAATCACTGGCGAGACTGACAAAAGGGCGAACTACGATCATCGTTGCTCACCGTTTATCGACGATCACGCATGCGGATAAAATCATTGTTATGAAGGATGGCCAAATTGCCGAGGAAGGTACACATGAAGAACTGCTGGAAAAAAGGGGCGTATACCACGGCCTGTGGAGTGTCCAAGATTTAGGGAGTGTAACCGACGAAGAATAGGGATGATAAAGTGAGGGAACGGGGGGAATCCGATGGAGATATGGCGCCGCAATTTATATGTATTATGTGGGTCTTTGTTCGTCGTGATGCTAGCGATGAGCATGATCATGCCCTTTTTGCCTCTGTACATCCAACAAGATTTCGGAATTAAAGACCCGCATCAGGTAACCGCTTGGGCGGGCATTATTTTCGGAGCCAACTTTTTGACGGCTGGACTAGTGTCCCCGATCTGGGGAAATCTGGCGGACAAGCACGGGCGCAAGATTATGATTTTGCGCTCCGGCTACTTTATGTCGATCACTGTGGCGCTGACCGGGTTTGCCGGAAGCGTATGGCAACTACTGGCGCTGCGGTTAATCAATGGACTCGTCGGAGGGATCATTCCTGCGAGTACAGCCTTGGTCGCATCATCGGTTCCGAAAGAACAAATTGGTTGGGCACAAGGTATGCTCCAGTCGTTCATTACGGCGGGGACGATTATGGGTCCGTTATTCGGTGGGGTTTTGGCGGGACGTATTGGCTTTCGGATGATTTTTGTCATTACGGGCTGCCTGCTGCTCTTAGCTACATTGGTCATTACGTTTACGGTAAAAGAGACATTTGTTCCCCCTGAAAAAAAGGATCGCTCAAGTCTGCGCGAGGATTTTCAAATGATTTTCTCGTCGAAAGAGTTGCCGGCGCTCTTTTTTGTAACCGTGATGATCCAGTTTGCCTTGTTTAGTATCGTTCCTGTCCTCCCGATCTACATAGCGCAGCTGCTTGGCTCTGAGGGAGCAAAGGTAGCGCTGTGGGCAGGGATTGTCCAGGCGGCGATGGGGGTGGCCAACGTTTTTGCATCCCCTCGTCTTGGTCGATTAGGGGACCAGTACGGATCACAAAAGGTACTCTTTGTTGCCTTGCTGATGGCTGCTGTCCTGTTTATTCCGCAAGGGCTGGTGGCAACCGTATGGCAGCTTATTCTGCTCAGATTCCTGCTGGGACTGTCGCTGGGAGGTTTGCTGCCGTCAGTCAATTCTTTGCTGCGGCGCGCGACCCCTACGCATATGGTGAGTCGCGTCTACGGCTACAATAACAGCTTTGTCAGCATCGGCAGTATGCTCGGCCCGATGATCGGCGGTTTCCTCGCGGGTTATGTGAGCATCCAAGGCGTCTTTTTCATGACGAGTGCTTTTTTGTTTATAAATGCGGGCTGGGTGTACTATAGCTTTTTTAGAAATAGAGCTATACAGCATACTGATTCTGGAATAGAATAAGAGAAACTTTGCGAAAACGAGGTGCACCTCCATTGTGATAACTTGTCGGTGGAACTAATTTCATATTCCATCAGGATTAGGAAACCTGGCTACGCCATTTCTTTTGGCAGAGCCGCGGTTGTGCTTATACTGGATAGGAATTTTATAAATTCCTATCTGTACAAGAAAGGTCCTGAACCGACAGGAGGCTTGGCACCGTGTGGAATCGACGTTTTATTTGCCTCTGGGCGGGTCAGACTCTGGCCAATCTGGGGGATGTTTTTTATATTGTCGCGTTTATATCAGTTGTGTACACGGCAACGGGTTCTGTCCTGTTTACGTCTTTCATACCCGTGGTGAACGTGACAGCGATGACTGTGAGCGGACTCCTCGCTCCCTTGATTTTTCAACGCTTGTCTTTACCGAAAATGCTCGTGCTTTCTCAAGGGCTCAAAACCATTCTGCTTGGCGCGGCCTCGGTTGTCGTTGGAATGGGAGATCAGCGTGAAATGGTTTGGCTGCTTTTTGGGTTAGCTTCTTTGATCGCCTTTATGGATGGCTGGGCCAATCCAGCTCGCAATGCCCTCGTACCTCAATTGGTAGCCAGACCAGAATTGATACGGGCAAATGGTCTGTTGGCAACCTCTGATCAAACGGTCCATTTTGCTGGATGGGCGGCAGGAGGCCTTCTTGTTGCTTGGCTGGGAGCGAGCAGCGTATTGGCTGGAACAGTGGGAGCCTATGTAGTAGCCACCGTGGCTATGCTGGGGGTTGCACCTGCTCGGACAAACCAAAAGCCGTCTGAAGAGGAAGAGGTACAAAAGGATTGGCTCACAGGATGGAGGGTTATCCGGGAGGTTGCGTCCTTACGCCTTTTGGTCGCAATGGATATCGTGGTAGGGATGTCAGGTGCAGCCTGGATTGCCGCCATTCTGCTTCCCTTTGTCCATGACGTATTGGGAAAAGGCGAGGAATGGTGGGGGTATATCAATGCCGGCTACATGCTCGGCTCAATCATCGGTGGTACTTTGCTGTTGACTTTCGCTCATCGGATGAGTCGCCATTTGTATTCTGCGATTCTCGTTGGAAGCATAATCGCTTGTGCCATTACCTTTTTCTTTGGCAGCAGTACAAATGCTTTTGCAGCTCTGCTTTTTTCCTTTCTGCTTGGACCCTTTCTGGAATTGTATTTGGTTAGCAAACAGACGGTTCTGCAACAGGCAACAAAAGAAGCGGTATTGCCATATGTGTTGTCGGCTAAAGGAACAATCGACATGTTTGTGTTTGGTGTATCGGCACTCATCATGGGCGGAGTTGCAGAATGGCTGGGCACGCGAGCAGCGTTCTTTCTCTCGGCAGGACTTCTGGGTGTTGCGTTTCTCTTGGCGTGGAGGCTGCATCGGAAGCAGGTTGGCATGGCAAGTGTATCTTCTTCGTAAGTGTAACCCTCTGGCAGTGTGCCAGGGGGTTTTTGCTACAATAAGAGGTGGTAAAAAGAGATGGGAAAACGGAAAAGGAGTGAAGGACTATGAAGATTCTCGTTTTGCACGGAAGCTCAAGAGATGAGGGGAATACAGAACAGTTGACCCATTTGGCATTGCAGGGGATTCCTCACACCAGCATTCGTTTGAGAGAAAAGGAAATTCGTCCGATTCACGATCAAAGACACGACGCAGATGGTTTCACTTCAGTCGCAGACGATTACGATGAAGTGATAGAAGCGGTTTTGGCTCATGATTTCCTGATTTTCTCCACTCCGATTTACTGGTACGGGATGTCCGGCCACATGAAAAACTTTGTGGATCGCTGGTCGCAGAGTCTCCGAGACAAGCGGTATTCCTTCAAAGAGGCAATGGGGCAAAAAAGCGCGTACGTCATTACAACAGGCGGGGATCAGCCTCGTTTGAAAGGACTCCCCCTGATCCAGCAATTCCAGTACATATTTTCCTTTGTGGGAACGACGTATGCGGGTTATATCATCGGAGAGGGCAACAAGCCGGGGGATATTTTGGATGACAAACGAGCGATTGAGGATGCGAAAATTTTCAATGAGTGGCTGAAGTCTCAGCAATAACGTCCTCTGAAGATGATATGTCCACGATAAAAAAGACCGGAATCTTATTTCTGGTCTTTTTTACTATTAGAACCTATAGAGATTAGTTTATGCTCTTTATGCCCATGGCTCCCGCGAATCGACCCAAAAGAAGGCGAGAAAGAAAAGAAAAGAAAAGCCGACCGAGGAAAAAGGAGAAAAAAGCGAAGATCTTTGTGACATCACCGAGGTGGAATGGAAAAAGGGAAACACGTTCTTAAGCGTCCACCTCTGAGAAGCGTCATGAATCGGCTACTTTGGACGCGGTTTCCCTTTTGGAATGGAACCGGACAGTCATGACACCCAGCAAATGTCACAAGAAGCTGGAGCGTTTTCTCCTTTTTCCTCCCACCACTACAGCTTGAGTAAGGCTTCCTCTTTTTGATCCAAATGCCGTAGGATCGCCATCAAATCCAGTTCCCCAAGATCGCCCTCCAAGGCTTCACGGTAGGATGCATCTGCCGTTTCTGCCATAGGTGTGGATACTCCCGCTTGCCTAGCCAGTCGAAGATCCTTTGCCATATGCTTCAAAGCAAAAGCAGCAGGGAAATCATCAGCGAGGATAGAGGCTGCCTTTCCACGAATCAATGGTGTTCCCACAGCGCTTTCAGAAATAATATTCAGCATTTGTTCAGTACTAATTCCGAGAGAGCGGGCAAAGAGCACCGTTTCTGACACGCCCTGCACAGTAATCCCTAAAAGCAGATTAATCGCCAGCTTGGCAGATGCTCCCGACCCGTTTGGCCCCAGATGCAGCGCTACTTTCCCCAGCTTGTCCAAAAGTGGCCTAGCTTCCACGTAATCAGCATGATCGCCGCCCACCATGATGACCAGCTTGCCTTCCTTGGCTGGCCCGACACTACCCGAAACAGGTGCATCGAGAAAGCGCAATCCAGCGTGTTTGGCCCTCTCAGCCAGAAAACGGGATGTATCTGGCGCTATTGTACTCATGTCAATGGCCAGCTTCCCTTTTATGTCAGCCTCAAGCAGTCCATTGGCACCGAGATAAATCGCCTTTACTGCATCATCGTCACTCACCATGGAAAACAAGATATCGCACTCGTCGACCAGCTTTGCCAGTGTAGCCATATGTTTTGCTCCTAGTGCAAGCAGTGGAGCCGCTCTGTCTGGTGTGCGGTTCCAAACATGCAGGTCAAAGCCTGCTGCGAGCAAATTACCTGCCATTGGAATCCCCATGTTCCCGAGTCCAATCCAACCGATTTTCATGATCTAATTCTCTTCTTCCATTCTGTATTTGTGAAAACTGTACTGAATAGTAGCGTATCATAATGATATTTTTGTGTAAAACGAACATGGCTAGAAAATTCCAAAAAATATACAGTAAATACACGGGATGAAAAGAAAGTAGGTGAACAACAGATGCGCTATCGCTCTAATAGGGTCTCGCAGATTCCGCCCTACATGTTCGCGGAGCTAAACAAGAAAAAAGAAGCGATGAAAAAAGCAGGGATAGATGTAATTGATCTGGGGATCGGAGACCCTGACCTGCCGACACCGCCCCACATTGTAGAGAAGCTGATCGAAGAAGCCCGTCGACCGGAAAACGGGAGATATCCCCATTTTCACGGATGTGCAGAGTTTCGTCATGCCGTTGCCGACTTTTACAAGCGACAGTTTCAGGTAGAGCTCGATCCTGAAACAGAAGTTCTGGCATTGATCGGGTCAAAAGAGGGGATTACTCATTTGATCCCTACCTTGATTGATCCAGGGGAGGTAGTCCTGCTTCCTGACCCGTGCTATCCGCCATGCCGGATGGCTACGTATTTGGCTAACGGCGAGTGCTACGATATGCCACTCTTACGGGAAAACAACTTCGAGCCCCAATTTGACATGATCCCTCAGGAAATCTTGAATCGCTCTAGGCTGATGATCCTTAATTACCCGGGCAATCCGACTACTGCTACAGTGGATCATGCATTTTTCCAGCGTGCCGTACAATTCGGAAAAGAGAACGGCATCCCGATTGCGCATGATTCCGCCTACAACATGATCACGTTTGATGGATACAAGGCACCCAGCATTCTTCAAGTACAAGGGGCCAAGGAAGTAGCCGTGGAATTCGGCTCTCTCTCCAAAACGTATAACATGACGGGCTGGAGAATCGGGTATGTGGTGGGCAACAAGGAAATCATTCAATCCTTATCTATTTATAAAAGCAATACGGATACGGGGCAGTTTACCCCGATTCAGAAAGCCGCGGCCTTTGCCCTAAGCAGCGATCAGAGCTGTATCGAAATCCACAACCGGATCTACCAAGAACGGATGACGGCCATGACCCGCGGGCTAAAATCAATCGGTGTGAATGTGGAGCCGCCAAAAGGCAGTTTTTTCATCTGGGCACCCGTGCCAGAAGGCTTTACATCAAATGAATTCGTGACGAGTGTGCTGGAGCAGACGGGAGTCATCCTCACCCCTGGAAGCGCGTTTGGTAAGTCAGGAGAAGGCTACTTCCGCGCCTCTCTTTCCTTGCAGAGTGACAGGCTGTATGAAGCAGTTGAAAGAATCAAGCAAAAGGTACGTATCCCCACAAAATAGAGCATTTAATCATAGAGAAAAGGAGAAATACAAATGAAACGTTATCTGAACTATATCAATGGTGAATGGGTAGAGTCTTCTTCCAAAAAGTATGCTGCAAATACGAATCCTGCTACGGGTGAAGTGCTGGGAGAAGTAGCGCAATCTACGCAGGAGGATGTCGAGCGTGCTGTCCAGGCGGCAAAGGCAGCGCAAAAATCTTGGCGACTTGTACCTGCCCCTGAGCGCGCGGAGGTTCTGTATCGCGTTGCGCAGCTCCTGAAAGAGCGCAAGGAAGAGCTGGCACAGACGATTACCAAAGAGATGGGAAAAGTGATCGAGGAGGCAAGAGGCGAGGTACAGGAAGCCATCGACATGGCGTATTACATGGCAGGAGAAGGACGCCGTCTAGTTGGGGAAACGGTTCCATCCGAGCTTCGCAACAAATTTGCGATGAGTATTCGCGTTCCTGTAGGGATTGCCGGATTTATCACACCTTGGAATTTCCCGATTGCGATTGCATCGTGGAAGTCTTTGCCGGCATTGGTAGCGGGAAATGCCATCGTCTGGAAGCCCGCATCTGAAACGCCGTTTATTGCTGCAGAATTCGTCCGGGTTTATGAAGATGCCGGCCTGCCAAAAGGACTGATCAACCTCGTCTTCGGCTCGGGGAGTGTCGTTGGAAACGCGATTGTGGATCACCCTGAAATTGACCTGATCTCCTTTACTGGCTCCAATGAAGTGGGCAAACAGATCAACGAAAGAGCAGGCGGCTTGTTGAAGCGGACCTCGCTTGAGATGGGTGGAAAAAACGCGGTTACGGTGCTGGAAGATGCGGATCTCGATTTGGCAGTGGACGGGATCATCTGGAGTGCGTATGGAACAAGCGGACAAAGATGTACGGCATGCAGCCGTATCATCGTGCACGAGGCAGTCAAAGAGGAGCTGGAGACCAAGCTGCTGGCGCGTATTGCCCAGCTGCGGGTAGGCGACGGATTGGATGAGTCCATTGATGTGGGGCCCGTCATCAACCGATCATCCCTGGAGAAAATTGCACAGTACGTTCACATCGGAGTGGAAGAAGGGGCAAAGCTACTTGCCGGTGGAGAAATTTTGACAGAGAACGGCTTGGATAAAGGAAACTTCTTTGCCCCAACGCTCTTCACAGACGTAACCGCCGATATGCGCATCGCACAGGAAGAGATTTTTGGCCCAGTTGCTTCAATCATTCCTGTCAAGAGTCTGGAAGAGGCGATCGAAGTGAACAACAGCGTGGCATTTGGTCTGTCCAGTTCCATTTTCACACAGGATATCAACAAGGCGTTTGCCGCCATGCGCGATCTGGATACAGGGATCGTTTACGTCAATGCTGGAACGACTGGAGCGGAGATTCATCTGCCGTTTGGGGGTACCAAAGGAACTGGGAACGGACATCGTGACTCTGGCGTAGCCGCGCTGGACGTCTTTACGGAGTGGAAATCGATCTATGTCGATTACAGCGGCAAGCTTCAACGGGCGCAAATCGACAATAATTAATAGCAAACACAAAAGGCAAAAGGCCGAATCAACAATCGTTGGTTCGGTCTCTTATTAATAGTAGCCAATAACTACCGCAGTTTTAGACTGAATTTTGTGAAAAATGAATATGGTGCGAGTTATTCTAAGCAGTTACATTTAAAAGTAGATTTTCCATTTTGAAACATCGGAAGGTGGAGGTCAATTGAAAATGGAAGCGGATATCATCATCGTCGGCGGGGGTGTCATCGGTTCCAGTATTGCCTATCATCTACAAAAAGACGGGTATGACGGAAAAGTGATCGTGTTTGAGAGAGACAAGGTTTACGAGTATGCCTCGACACCGAGAAGCGCTGGCGGCATTCGCCAACTGTTTACGACTGATATTAATATCCAGCTGAGCCGATTCAGTCTGCAGGCATACAAAGCATTCCCGCAGACGATGGCCGTTGATGGAGAGCCTGCGGAAATCGATTTTAAGCAGCGAGGGTATCTGTTTTTGGCAACCGAAGAAATGCTCCCCCGTCTGGAAATCCACATGAAGATTCAAAATAAGTACGGTGTGCCTTCGCAATTGCTGCAGAAAAATGAATTGCTCGACATCATCCCTGAATTGAATATCAATGATCTGGCTGGAGGTTTGTACTGCGCGGAGGATGGATATCTTGACCCGTATTCCGTCATGCAGGGATATATTCGCTGTGCGAAAAAATTGGGGGCAGAATACATCTATGACGATGTGGATACGATCCTGAGCGAACAGGACGCCATCACGGGTGTCCGCCTGCGGAACGGGCGGGAATATCGTGCCCCGATCGTGGTAAATTGCGCCGGTGCATGGGCTCCTTTATTGAGTGAGCAGATGGGGCTGCCTTTGCCTGTCGTTCCCCTCCCCCGACAGGTATTTCAGTTTGACATCGTGCAGCCCTTGCGAAAATATCTTCCGTTGACCATTGATCCAACGGGAGTGTACTTCCGCCATGAGGGCGAAAAGCTGATTGCCGGTTTTTCGGAAGACAGGGAACCGGGGTATGACTTTACGTGGAAAAGGTCTTATTTTATGGAGGAGCTTTGGCCCATACTTGCCGCGCGCATTCCGAATTTCGAACAGGCGAAAATCGAACGGGGGTGGGCCGGGTTATACGATTTCAATACCCAGGACCATAACGCGATCATCGGCAGGTATCCGGGGATGAAAGGATACTATGTCGCATTTGGATTTAGCGGACATGGTATGCAGCAAGCGCCGGCTGTCGGAGTAGGGCTTTCTGAACTGATCCGTACAGGGAAATACAAATCCATTGATCTCACACCGCTGCGAGTGGAGCGGTTTGCGGAAAACGATCTGATTATGGAAGATGCAGTTGTCTGAGGAGGGAAGGTAGATGAAGAAGATTCCATTGGGTTTGCTTACGATGCTTTTGACAGCGAGCATGACCATCACGGGATGCGGCGGTGGCACAGGTGGCGGGACTTCTACACAGGCAAGCACTTCTTCGGCTACCAGTTCGGCAGGTGGTGGCGAAAAAATATTGATTGCCACGCAAACCCCGCTTTCCGGACCTCAGTCTGCCGTTGGCGATGCAATCAAATCTGGAGCGGAATTAGCGCTGAGCCAACAAAAGGAAGAATTTAAGAAGCTTGGTTTTGATTTGCAGTTGTTCCCGCAAGATGATCAGGCGGACCCCAAGCAAGGGGTAGCGAACGCCGAGTTGCTCGTCTCCAATCCGGATGTACTCGGGGTCGTGGGGCATTACAATACGGGGGTAGCCATCCCGTCGTCGGTCAAGTACGAAGAGGGGCAACTGGTGATGGTCGGTCCGGCCAATACAGGAGTAAAGCTGACGGAAGAAGGGAAGAAGACGGTACACAGGATCTGTGCAAGAGATGATCAGGAAGGACCGGAGGCCGCTAAATATTCCATAAAACAGCTAGGTGTAAAATCAGCTTTTATCATTCACGACAAAACCTCTTACGGCCAAGGGCTGGCTGATCAAGTAAAAGCCCAATATGAAAAAGACGGCGTGAAAGTGCTTGGCTACGAAGGAATTACTCCAGGAGAGAAAGATTTTAGTTCCGTGATTTACAGTGCCGTCTCTATGAACCCGGAGCTCATCTTCTTTGGCGGGTTGTATCCCGAAGGAGGCATTTTGGTTAAACAAGCGCGTGAGAAAAACTACCAAGGGATCATCATGGGGGGAGCAGGACTGGATTCATCGGATTTTGTAAAGATCGCCGGACCTGCTGCTGAAGGAGTTATCTTTTCCTCTGCGGCTGGAGATGTGACCCGGACGGAAGAAGGAAAGAAATGGGCGCAGGAATATGAAAGCAAAATAGGCAAAAAGCCTGAGACTTTCTCCGTCTATGGGTATGATGCCATGGGTGTCGTCCTAAACGGGATCAAAGAAGCAATCAAAGCCAATGGTGGGAAGAAGCCAAGCCGTGAACAAGTATTGGATGCTGTCCACAAAACGACTGATTTCAAGGGCATGTTTACGAAGGTTTCCTTTGATGAAAAAGGGGATAACAAGCTGGCTGATGTGTTCATGTACAAGTTTGAAAACGGAAAGGCGCT
This sequence comes from Brevibacillus sp. NRS-1366, assembly GCF_050467985.1. NCBI lineage: Bacteria > Bacillati > Bacillota > Bacilli > Caryophanales > Paenibacillaceae > Brevibacillus > Brevibacillus sp. NRS-1366. The sequence goes on from NZ_JBITPN010000038.1 coordinate 14,180, forward strand.
TTTCCTGGGAAAAGTAGAATAGGCAACCAGAAGAAGAATCCCCGCTCGAATTAACCGGGGGGATTCTTTTCCTTATGCATGAGTTGTCTCCTCATACTGGCGTATCGCTGTATAAAGCAGCATGCAATGTTCAAAATTGCCGGAGTTCAGAGAGGTCAATTCATTGATTCTCTCCAGTCGGTAAATGATCGTATTTCGGTGAATGAACAGGTTTCGAGATGTCTCGCTCACATTCATGTTGTGCTTGCAGTAACCGAGAAAGGTGGATACCAAAACATCAAAATTGTCCTGATCGATCAGCGGCTGGATCATGGAAGTCAATTTCCTGCGCAGATCTGGGGCCAATTCTTTTGGCAGGAGCTGGAGCGTGATATCCCAATCATCGTAGAGGTAGATTTTCGGCAATGGATTGCCGCGCTTGCCAACCTGCATTGCTTTGGATGCATTCCGGTATGACTCTGCGATCCCGCGAATTCCTAATTTCAAATCCCCTACCGCAATAGAAGCGGAGAACGTATACTTGGATTCCAAGAATTTGTTTAGTTTCTCCAGCTTTTGTTTAAGCTTGTCCAAAAATGCGAGATGCGCCTCATTCGAGCGGAAAGCTTTTATAATAATAAACCGTTCCACGTTCAAGAACGAAACAATGTCGTCCTTCGTTTCGCGGAAGATCAGACTGAGAAAATCGAGTGCTTCGCGCTGGAAATAAGGCAAGGAGAATCGGTCGGAGACATTGGAGCTGCTGTTCAGGGAGCTCATGTCGATGTCGACGTCGATCAAGAGGCACGCACGGCTTATATCCAGATCGTAGCCAAGCGTTTTGGCGTATTGCAAAATATGGTCCGTGTTGGCATCGTTCTCAAAATGGATGATTTGTTGAACAAACACCTCCACCATCTTGGATTCCAGCTCGAGCACTTCTTTGCGAAAGGCTTCCTGGCACATCATTTCCACCTGGTTTTTTACGAGCTGCACATACTTTTCTACCTCTGCAGGATCACCGACAATTCCAAGGACGCCTATGGGCTTGTTGCTAAACATCAGGGGAACGGAAACGCCGGGCAAGATTTTGGGCTCCTCCTGGGCATAGCAGGTCACGAGGCCGTTGTTCTTTAGTACTTCTAGTGACGGCTGATGGAAAATCCCGAGTCGGGTACGGTCTGTTGATCCGATGATGTACCCTTCCTTATCTGTAATGCTGATCGGGTATCCCAAGATTTCGGTTGTCTTTACAGCGATTTCCTGGGCGATATGCTCCAGAATTTTCATCAGGAATCCGTCCTTCCTTTCGAGGGTATGGCGACTCTTATCATTGTAGCTGATTTTTGTACAAATGGACGATGCATTTCTGCTTCGATCGAAGCATTTATGCGTCAGCTTATGCATGCAAGAAACAGATGCATTTCTGTCCATTCTCCCTTTAAAAGTGAAGCACCAATGCATCATAAGATTTGATGGCCCTACATCAGAGGATTGATATCACCATGTCCGTTTGTTGGTATAAAACTTGCAATTCAAAATAGACAAACAAATTCAAAGGTGGTTTGTTTGATGGGCATAAACGAAGTGTGGAGCTGGGTCGAAACAGATAAAGGGAAGATTTTGGATATAGGGCTCAAAATCGCAGCCGAAACGGTTCGATTCAGCAAACAAACCGGCGTGAAGCCTTGTGCCGTTGTCAGTGGGGAGGCAAAAGAAGAGATTGGCCGCTTAAAACGATACGGAATCCGCAAAGTGTACGTGTTGGAGGCGGACGATGGCAGCCATCCGGACGTTGTACCGAGCCTACAGGGGCTTTCGCAATTGCTTGCTGCCATACAGCCGGACCATTTGCTTTTCGCAGCCAATTCTTTGGGGAATGAGTGGGCCGCCCGCTTGTCCATCCGCTTTCAAGCAGGTGTATTGGGGGAGATTGTCGACTACGGGAAATCCAAGGGCAAGCTGCAGCTGCGCAAAAAGGCATACGGCGGGAATGTGCACGCCCTATTTACGCTGGAGGGCGGGGCAATGTCCATTCTGACGATTTCGCTGGATGCTTTGGAGAAGCTGGAACAGCCGGTTGAGGAGCTGGAGATCGTCCCGTTTTCTTGCCGATGCGAACAGCCGCGCATTGTCCTGCAAAAAGTGGAGCCGATTCACTGGAGCGAGCTCTCTCTGCATGAAGCTGATTTCGTCATCGGTGTGGGACGGGGAGTCACCAAGGAAGGCATGAGAACCATTCAAAAGCTCGCTGAAAAGTGGAACTGTCCGATCGGAGGGAGTAAGGTGGCGGATGAGAGTGGGCTCATCACTAGGGAGTTTCGCATCGGAGCCAGCGGAAAAAATATCGCATGCCACATCTACCTGGCGATCGGAATATCCGGTGCGCCTCACCACCTCGCAGGAATAAAAGAAGTCAAGCATCTCGTCGTGATCAATCCCGAGACAAACGCTCCGATTACGGAGAATGCCGAATTGGTGATTGCCATGGACTTCGAGAAAGTGATCCCATTCCTTCTGGAGATGCAGACGGAGACACTGGAGGTGGTTTCTTGAGCATCGTGGCCATTTTGGAAGTGACGGCTGATCCGCTCATCATGCGGTACGACCTGCAAACGGAAGCGTTAGATGGTCAGGCCCAGGTGATCAGCCGATTCGATCTGAGCGTGTTGGATAGAGGAAAGGAACTGGCGAAGGAACACTGCACGGAGCTGACCGTGATCGTGGTAGGTACGGAAATGGATGAGGCCCTGTTTTCCACCCTCTCGCTTGTCGGTGTTAGCCGCGCCGTATTGGCGAGTACCCCGTACCCAGCTTTGGATGCTCCGTTGCAAAGAGTCGCGCAGTTGGCTTCGCTCATCCAGAGGTATTCGCCGCAAATCGTACTTTGCAGCCACATGCAATCCGACGGGTTTCATTCGTTTACAGGAGCCTGGCTGGCGGAATTGCTTCAATACGCCCACATGGGAGGAGTAGAGAAAATCGCATGTGAATCGGACCGCACACAAGTAACGGTGGAAACCGCGTATCAAAAAGGATACAAGGGAACGTTTCTGGTGACGCTGCCGGCGGTTCTCTCTCTGTCCCGGCATGAAACCGTCTCCTACGTCCCGCGGCTGAGCAGAGTCTATCTCAAGAACAGGGAAATCCCATTGGAAAAGGTCGCTTTTTCCACCGAAGAGCACCAAGTCAATGACAGGAGGATCGTGTTTGAAAAGCTGTCCGAGGTCAAACCGAGAACAAAGGCATCGCCAGCACCGGCGAAGGAAGCGCCCCCAGCGAGAGGGCCAACGCGAGGCAATCCTTTGGCGGCCCGAATGAAAATGATGATGGGCGGTTCGCGGACAGAGAAAAAAGAGCAAAATGCAAAAGTAGTAGTGACAGAGTCAGCCCAAAAGGCGGCAGAGCTTTTGCTTGAGAAGCTGGAGGAGTGGAGGAAGGAGAGATAGCGTGGAGATCTATCGCGATACCTTTTGGGCAGTGCCGCTTGGCGTTCAAATTCTTTTATATGCCGCAAGCGCAATCAGCCTGTTTCTATTCGGATATGGATTTTACCGCCGCTACCAGCTCTGGAAAAAAGGTAGACCATCTTCTCTCACATGGAAAAGGGTGAAAACGGTACTGTTGGAGCGGGTCTCTGCCATCATCAGCCAGAAGCGGATCCGAGAGGAAAAAAAGAGCGGCCGCATGCACATGCTTCTGAGTGCTGGGATGGTTGTCCTTTTTATCGGAACGGTACTCGTCTTTTTCGATTACGATTTAGGGCTTCCTATTTTGCGGGGATGGTTCTACCTTCTCTACGAGCTGACATTGGATTTGTTTGGCGTGCTGTTCGTAATTGGCGTAGGGTTGGCCATCGTCAACCGGCTGCCGCTGGGCAAAATCGCCCGTCTGCGGACCACAACGGCCGACCGCGTCATGCTTCTTCTCATGCTTGTGATTGGGATCAGCGGTTTCGTGCTGGAAGCGATTCGGCTGGCCATCACTACTCCCAGTCATGGCGGCTGGTCGTTCGTAGGGTTTTCGCTTGCCGCGCTCCTGCAGGCGTGGGGGGTGGGGCCGTCTTCGGAACCACTTTATGTAGGGATGTGGGTGTTTCATATGATCGTTGCCCTCGCGCTGATCGCAATGATCCCTTTTACAAAATTGCTGCATATTTTTGTGGCGCCGATCAATATCATTCTGACCGGACCGCTCACGGAAACGGACGTGAATCCGGCATTCAATCTCGCAAACCAGTCGATGGAGGAAGTAGCGGCAGGCAATCTGGGCTTGGGCGGGAGGATGCCAAAAGATTTTACATTCTCCCAGCTCTTGAGCTTGGACGCCTGTACGGAGTGCGGCCGCTGTGATGAGGTTTGTCCGGCAGCAGGGAGCGGAAAGCCGCTTGCACCGCGAAGCATCGTGATGAAGCTGCGTGATCAGATGCACCAGCCGGATCAGCAGCTCGCAGGCTTCAGCGAGGAGGAACTCCTGTCCTGCACCACGTGCGGGGCGTGCATGGAGAGATGCCCAGTCTCCATCAGGCATGTGCCCATGATTGTCTCGCTCCGCCAGGGACTGATCGCTGAAAACGCGCTGGAACCGGAGATGGAGCACACCTTATCCAATCTGCAAAACTACCATAATCCGTGGGGAAATCCCGGCTACACACGAACGGATTGGACGAAGGGGCTTTCAGTCACAGTCGCAGCAGCGGAAAAAGAGGAGGAGGTCGGTTGATGGAAATCCTTTATTGGACAGGGTGCGCGCCTGCCTTTGATCCACGTGCAAGAGATATTGCCAGGGCAATCGTTCGCGTGCTGCAGAAAGCGAAGGTCGACTTTGCCATTCTGGGCAAAGAGGAGCGCTGTACAGGCGATTTGGCCCGCCGCGCTGGAGATGAAGCGCTGTTTCAAGAATTGGCCATTCACAACATCAAGACACTGCGCGAGCACCGCGCAAAGAAAATTCTCACCGCGTGCCCGCACTGTTTTACCTGCATCGGCAAAGAGTACCAGATGTTCGGGGGCGATTTTGAAGTCGTCCATCACAGCCAATACTTGTGGCAGCTGATTGAGGAAGGGAGATTGACGCTGACGAGGCAGCTGGAGAAATCAATCACCTACCACGATCCGTGCTATTTGGGCAGACATAACGGAGTATTCGAAGAACCGCGAAAAGTGCTCCAAGCAGCTGGTGGCGCTCCGGTAACGGAAATGCCGCGAAACAAAGAGAAAAGCTTCTGCTGCGGGGCTGGCGGCGCCGCGATCTGGGGCGGAAACAGGCAAGGGGAAAAAATCAACACCATCCGCGTCGAGGAAGCTGTCGCGACAGGAGCGGAAGTCGTCGCCAGCGGCTGTCCGTTTTGCACGATCATGCTGGAAGAAGGGGTCAATCTGACGGGAAAACAAATGGTGGTCAAGGACATAGCGGAAATCATCGACGAACATACCGATTGAGACGAGGGGGAACAGCGAAATGGACCAATTTCAATTTTTGTTTACACCTGTAAGAGTGGGAAATCTCATTTTGCAAAACCGGATCATGAGCACAGGTCACATGACTACGTTCGTGGAGGACCGTTTGCCAAACGACCGATTGATCGCCTATCATGAGGAACGGGCAAAAGGGGGAGCGGGGCTGATTGTCATGGAAGCCAACGCGATTCATCCCACCGCCTATTTCACGGCAGACACGCTGGTTGCCTATACGGATGAGATCGTCCCGTACTATCATCAGTTGGCGGATGCCGTCCATAAATACGGAACCAAGATGTTTGTCCAGTTGTTTCATCCGGGAAGGGAAGTGAACGAATCGGGCCCTCCGGGATTTCCTGGCGTCGCTCCGTCAGCGATCCCCACCGCCCGGTTTAAAAACATGCCCAAAGAACTAGAAACAGAAGAAATCGAAGAAATCATCGACGGATACGCTTCGGCTGCGCGACGCGTCAAAGATGGCGGGTTGGACGGCGTCGAGCTGGTGGCATCGCATGGCTATTTGTTCAACCAGTTCTGGTCGCAGGGAACCAATCTCCGCGAGGACGAATACGGGGGCAGTTTTGAAGGGAGAATGCGGTTTACCATAGAAGTCATTCAGCGGGTTCGGGAATCAGTCGGTGACGACTTTGTCGTCGGCATGCGGCTCTCCGGAGACGATTTGGCTGAACAGGGATTGGCGACTGACGAAATCCTGCAGATTTGCGAGTACATCGAAGAGAACGCGGGATTGGATTATTTCAATATCACCGGGGGACACTCGTCGACCGAGACGGCTGCCGTCTTTATCGCGCCGCCTGCCCCTGTCGAACCCGGCGTTTTCGCTCCGGTCTCCGGACAGTTTAAAACACAGTTGAAAACGCCGATCTTCATGAATTTGCGGGTGAACGATCCGGTTATCGCGGACAAGATTCTGGCCAATGGGCAGGCTGATGTGGTGGGAATGACGCGGGCGCTGATCTGTGACCCGCATATGCCGAATAAAGCGAATCAGGGAAAAATGGAGCAAATCCGATACTGCATCGGATGCAATCAGGCCTGTATCGGACACATGGAGCTGGGTCTGCCGATCAGTTGCATCCAAAACCCGGTCACCGGACGGGAACTTCAATACGCGGAGCTTCCCCGGGCGGAAAAATCGAAGAAAGTAATGGTGATCGGCGGCGGTCCCGCCGGTATGAAGTGCGCGGTGGTCGCCGCCCAGCGGGGGCATGAAGTTCATTTGTACGAAAGAGAGGGCGAACTGGGCGGGCTTGTCCGCACCGCGATCAAAGCGCCGAACCGCAGCGAATTCGGTGATTTGATTCTAAACCTAAAGCGTGAACTGAACTTCTCCGGCGTGCACGTCCATCTCCATTCGGCGGTGGACAAGTCGGTCGTCACCGATGCAAATCCCGATGCGGTCGTCTTGGCGGTAGGCAGCGATCCCTACTACCCGCAGATCGGTGGAATCGACCAAGGCAACATCTATTCCGTCGAGGATGTGCTGAATGGTCTGGTTGACCCGGGACAGCGTGTCGTCGTGTACGACTGGAAAGGGGATTGGGCAGGTGTCGGTGTTGCGGAATATCTGGCCGATCAGGGCAAAGAGGTAGAAATCGTGTCAGGCACGCATATCGTCGGCGAAAAATTGCAAAAATATCTGCTTGACGTGTATCTCGGTAATTTGTACAGCAAACAGGTGAAAATGACGCCTCATTACCGTATACAAGAAGTGAACGGAAGTTCCATCGTATTTTATAATATATTCAACTATGAACTTTATGCCATTGATGGTGTGGATGGCGTAGTGATGTCGACCGGCTACATCCAGCGAACCGATCTGTACTATCAATTGAAAGAGCTGGGCAAGGAAATCTACCGGATCGGCGATTGCCTGGCTCCCCGCACGGCCGAAAACGCCATTTTGGAAGGATTTGAATTGGCAGCCAAACTGTAAAGAGGTGAGAAGTATGAACCTGCTTGGGAATGCGATACGGGAAGAAGTCGTCATCCTCGATGGAAATGTGCCGGCTATTGAAGCCGGATGGGGACTGGCTAACAGAAAAGCCGCTGCGGCTCTCGTCCGAGACGGAAACGGTACATTTCTTGGAGTGATTACGACTGAAACCATCTTGCAAGCCATGCTGGAGCAGCGGGAAGACACTCCTCTCGCCGCTCTTCCGCTGCAAAAAGCAAAGTGCATGCAAATGGAAGAGTGGCAGTCGTTGGCAGAGTATGAGGTGGAACACCTCTACCGTGACGCTACACATTCCTGTCTTTTGATGGAGGGAGAGAAGCCTGTCCGGTTCCTGGCAAAAGTGGAAATGGCTGAGCGTCTCCACCATATGCTGCGATCCGGAAAAGCAGAACTGCAGCTCATTTTTGACCACTCATTTGATGAGATCTATGTTGCCGACGGAAGCGGCGTTACTTTGTACGTCAATCAAGCGTGCCAGCGGACCACCGGTAAACCTCCCGCCTACTATATCGGGAAAAGCTGTTTCGAACTGGAACAAGAAGGCGACATCATCCACTCGGTGAATCCGAAAGTGATTGAAACGAAGAAAACCCAAACAGGTAAAATCATCGTGAACGGAAAACAGTTTATTGTAACCGCCAACCCCGTTCTGGATGAGCAAGGGGAGCTTTACCGGATTATCAGCAACGTCAGGGACGTCACCGAGCTTGTGGAGCTGCAGAAACGCCTGGAAGAAGCGGAAGAGCTGATCGGCTATTACCGGGATGAATTAAACCAGTTGCGCAGCGGCAAAACGGATGGCAAGGAGATCATCGCATCCAGCAAGGTCATGACCGATATTTTGCAGCTTGCCCAAAAGATCGCGGCTGTCGATTCCACAGTTCTTCTTTTGGGGGAGACAGGGGTCGGGAAAGGAGCCCTCGCCAAGCATATTCACGATCACAGCCTGCGCAAGGATGAGCCCTTTGTGCATATCAACTGTGGAGCGATCCCCGGTAATCTGCTTGAGTCTGAATTGTTCGGGTATGAAGGGGGGGCATTTACAGGCGCGGAAAGACGGGGGAAGACCGGTCTGGTTGAGTCGGCTGCCAAAGGAACGTTGTTTTTAGATGAAATCGCTGAAATTCCGCCATCTCTGCAGGTGAAGATCCTCCAGGTGATCCAGGAAAAGAGGTTCACGAAAGTAGGGGGGAAACGTCCAATCGAAGCGGATGTGCGGATCATCGCAGCTACCCATCGCGATTTGAAACAGATGGTGAAGACCGGGGATTTTCGCGAAGACTTGTATTACCGCATTCACGTGATCCCGATCCAGATCCCGGCCATCCGCTATCGCCCGGAAGATTGCCAACTGATGATCGAACATTTTTTGCAGGATTACAATGGCAGATTCGGCCGAAACGTCCGATTGGATACGGATGCGCTTCCACCTCTTCTCGCCTATCATTGGCCCGGAAATGTGAGGGAGATTGAAAATCTGATGGAACGGTTGGTCGTCACGGTGGAACGCAACAGAATCGGAGTCGAGGATTTGCCTGACTATATTCGGCATACCGCATATTCCGGTGAAAAGGCGGTGTCGGTCAAACAGCTTGTCCCGATCAGGGAAGCGGTGGAAGAAGTGGAGAAGCAAATCGTGCAGCTCGCCTGGAAACAATATCGGACATCGAGGAAAGTGGCCCGTATTCTGGGAATCAATCAAGCGACCGTCTTGCGCAAAATGCAGAAGTATCAAATCGGGGAAGCGGATTGAACAAATCGGTGAGCCTGCATCACGCCATTTTTGTTTATTTTACACATATGTTTTCAGAACATTTCTATTATAAAATGAATTCACAACATTACCCGATGAGAGGAGGGATTGGCATTGCCGCACACAGATGTGAGAGTTAGCGAAAAATTAAGTGAGGCATTCACCCTGCCGGCATGGCTGTATACAAATCCGGACGTTCTGGAAGTGGAGAAAAAGAAGATCTTCAGCAAGACCTGGCAGTATGTCGGACATGTCACGCAAGTGCAGCGACCTGGCGACTATATTACGGCAGAGGTTGCCGACAAGCCGATCATTGTCGCGAGGGGGAACGACGGGGTCGTCAGAGCGTTTTACAATGTATGTACCCATCGTGGCTCAAAGCTGGTCGAGGGGGAAGGCAACAAAAGCGTGTTCACCTGTCCGTACCATGCCTGGACATTCCACGCAGACGGCCAACTCAACAAGGCCCCCAACATGAAGGGTGTTGAACATTTCGATCACAAGGATTTTTGCCTGAAACAGATACGCTTGGAAATCCAGGCGTCCTTTATCTTCGTCAATCTCGATCCTAACGCAAAGCAGATGGCAGAGGTATTCGGGGGTCTTTTTGAAGGCTTTGAGAAGCTTCATCTGGAAAATTTGAAAAAGGTTAGAGTGGTCGAGACTGTTTGCCGATCGAACTGGAAAGTGGGAATCGATAATTACCTGGAATGCGATCACTGTCCGCTGGTCCATAAATCATTGATGAAAAAGGTAAACATGGACAGCTATGAAGTCAGCATTATGGAAAAGTATGTCTACCAAGGTGTCCCACTCAAAGGGATCACAGGAGATCAATATGAATTGGGAAAAGGCGGCCGATATTACTGGCTGTATCCGAATATGTGGTTTTCCTTTGACCCGGGACCAGCAAATTTGTCGATCCACCAATCGATTCCGATTGACCACAAAACAACCAAGTACGTGTATACGACGTTCTTGATGAACGAGACGATGACCAAAGAAGAAGAAGATTTGTTCGCCATAGACCTCGACGTTCGCAAAGAAGACCTCGATATTTGCGAATTGGTACAGAAAGGTTTGGATACCGGCGCCTATACGCAAGGCAGATTTTCGCTGACGGAAAACTGCGTGCATCATTTCCACTTGATTGTCCAGGAAGCATTGCAAGAAGTCTTGCCATTGCCGGCCAAGTGAGAAAAGGCCATCCATCCTCTCCGCGGAACAACCAGCGGGGAGGATTTCGGATAGGTACAAGCCTTTGGTTGAAAGCGCTTACAAAAGATGGTTAATGTGGGGGGATCTTATGTCAACAGAGCAAGGAAACGGCGGGCAATTGAAGCGTTCAATGAAAAGCAGGCACTTGTTCATGCTTTCTCTAGGGGGAACAATCGGTACCGGGCTTTTCTTAAGTTCAGGCTATACGATTGGCGAGGCTGGACCAGGGGGAGCTATTATTGCCTACCTTGTAGCTGGTCTTCTGATGTACCTCGTTATGGTCTGCCTCGGTGAATTATCGTTGGTGATGCCCGTTTCCGGTTCCTTTCAGGCTCACGCAACCAAGTTTATTGGTCCAGCCACAGGATTTACGGTAGGGTGGGTCTATTGGATGAGCTGGGGCACCACGGTAGGCTCAGAGTTTACGGCAGCCGGCATCCTGATGCAAAGATGGTTTCCAGATACACCCGTTTGGATTTGGAGTGCGCTATTTGTCGTTTTGCTCTTTTCATTAAATGCACTCACCACGAGAGCATTTGCGGAGACGGAGTATTGGTTTGCAGGTATTAAGGTTGTTGCTGTCATTTTATTTATCATCGTAGGTGGAGCCGCTATTTTCGGGTTCATGAGCATGGCAGATCGGCCTACACCATTTCTCTCCAATTTCACTGGTGAGGGGGGGCTCTTCCCCAATGGATTTACCGGCGTATTCATTACCATGATGACCGTCGTATACGCATTTCAAGGTTCGGAAGTCTTTGGTGTTGCCGCAGGGGAGACGGAAGAACCAGAAAAAAATATCCCCAGATCAATCAGAAACATCGTCTTTCGCCTGTTGCTCTTCTATGTGGCGGCCATGTTTGTTTTGGCGGCGATCGTCCCCTGGAAGGAAGCCGGTTTGATGGAAAGCCCGTTTGTCACTGTGTTCGATATGGTTGGCATCCCTTATGCTGCAGATATTATGAATTTTGTTATCTTGACAGCTCTTTTGTCGGTAGGAAATTCAGGTCTTTTTGTCAGTACACGCATTCTCTACTCGATGTCGCAAAAAGGAATGGCACACTCAGTTTTTTCAAAGTTGACGAAAAGAGGAGTTCCGTTGTATGCGCTGCTTGTCACGCTGGGCTATGCGCTGTTGTCCTTACTGTCTAGCCTGATCGCACCCGAAACAGTATTCATTCTGCTGTATTCTGTCGCTGCAATTGGGGGTACGGTTGCTTGGGCCGTCATCGCATGGGCACAGTACAATTTCCGCAAGCAATATATCCGCGGCGGCGGAAAGGTGGAGGACTTAAAGTTCGCCGTCCCCTTCTTCCCGATCGTTCCCATCCTGTGTATTCTCATGTGCATGTTCATCTTTGGATTTACCGTGTATGACCCGACACAGCGCACCTCATTCTTCATCGGGATTGGTTTTATGCTCGCATGCTATCTGTATTACTATTTCAGATATGGACGAAAAAAGTTGAATCAATCTACGGATGAAATCATCGTCAGTTAATCAATCATAAGGAGTTACCGATGAGTACTTTAACGCCAATCGATTATTTGAATCAAAACCAAGAGCGCATTATTCAAACATATCGTGATCTACATGAACTGGCAGAGCCAAGCTGGGAAGAAAAAAGGACCTCGGACTACTTGCTTCATCGTTTAGAGGAAGTTGGTTATTCCGTTCAACAATTTGAAGGTCACTACGGTCTGATTGCACAGATTGAAGGAGAGACGAGTGATGTAGTGGCCCTGCGAGCGGATATGGACGCTCTTGTGCAAGATGTGGATGGAGTGGTGAAAGCGAACCATTCTTGTGGCCACGATGCGCACAGCACGATGGTTTTGCATACGGCGATAGCCCTGGCCTCGGGCAACTTACGGCCTTACAAAACAGTTCGATTTATTTTTCAACCAGCGGAAGAAAAGGGTGAGGGAGCACTGCAATTGATTACGGACGGGGCACTGAACAATGTGAAAATGTTGTTGGGAGTACATCTGCGTCCCGTAATGGAAGTCCCTTATGGTAAAGCTGCTCCAGCGATATTACATGGTGCTTCCACATCGATTCGAGGAGTGATCAAGGGACTGCAAGCTCATGCGGCCCGGCCGCAAAACGGAAAAAATCCGATAGAAGCTGCATCGTTCCTCATTCAAGCCCTCCAAGGGATCCGCCTTCAAGCAGGCGACCCTTTCTCTGTGAAGATGACACAATTGCATGCTGGCGGGGAGAGCTCTAATATCATTCCGGATAAAGCCACATTTACATTAGACATGCGTGCCCAAACGAATGAAGGAATGGCTGAGTTAAAGGAGAAAACCGTCCACACGATGGAAACGGTTGCCGCATTAACAGGTACCAGCATCGAATGGGAAAGCGATGGGTACTCTCCTGCCGCAACATTGAATGACAAGATGATCAAGCTGGCAGCTGGTGCGATCGCCAAGGTACTAGGACCCGAAAACCTGGCAGAATCGTGCGTCACTCAAGGTGGGGAAGATTTCCACTTTTATGCGCTGGAAAATCCTGATCTTTCAGCGACGATGATCGGTCTAGGCAGTGATTTAAGGCCGGGACTTCACCATCCCCATATGTCATTTCGATTGGATGCACTCGTCTACGGAACGAAAATTTTGACTACCGCGTTACTGGAAGCAGCCATTTCTTCACCGAGTGAAAGGAAAGGAGATCTATTCATTGGAGAAAATTGAAATGGCACCATGTCTCTCCATTCGGCTCATCGATTCCATTGGAGAATTGACTGAGGTCAGAGACCTTGAAAAACTCATCTGGGGAGACGATGACCCGGTTCCTGTGTCTCATGCAGTAACAGCAGTGAAAAATGGAGGCATGGTTCTCGGTGCCTACATCGGGGATCAACTCATTGGATTTCAGTACAGCTTTGCCGGATTTAACGGCCAAAAGACGTATCTCTGCTCGCATACCCTTGGTATTCATCCAAATTTCAGGATCAGTGGAATCGGAGAGAAATTAAAGCTGGCACAACGCATAGAGGCGATCAAAAAAGGATACGACCTGATTACATGGACCTTTGATCCTTTGGAAACGGTTAACGCTAACTTGAATATGAAAAAGCTGGGGGGTATTTGCTCTACGTATATCGAGAATTGTTATGGAGAAATGACGGATATCCTGAATGCAGGAGTTCCATCAGACAGGTTTCTAGTGGAGTGGTGGATTCAAGACGACCATGTCATTCAGAAGCTTTCGAATCATAGATGGAATCAGGACCATTTACTGGGGCATCTGAACGTGATCAGGAGTGAAATAAATGATGACGGGTTCCCAGTTCCAGTGAAGGTTGATTGTAATTTGGACCAGCGCTCCGATCGGTTGTTCGTTCCTGTTCCTGGAGGTTTTCAAAAGATAAAGGATCATGATTTGGATTTGGCTGTCCTGTGGCGTATGAAAACGCGAGCAGCTTTTATCTACTATTTTCAAAAAGGCTGGAAAGTGATTGATTTTATCAAGAGTGAATCTTCGAATAAAGACGACCGAGACACTGTTCACTATTATGTAATGCAAAAAAAGAGGAGGGGATAAAATGGAACTGAAGCACATCGTATTGCGTCATGTAAAAATGCAATTGTTACACCCTTTTACCACAAGTTTAGGCACGGACTACGATAAAGATTTTATTTTGGTAGAAATAAAGTCAAAGAGCGGCATATCAGGCTGGGCGGAGTCTGTAGCAGCATTAGATCCTCTTTATAAAGAAGAAACAGTAAAAACCAACTGGCATATCATGGAGGATTTTTTAATCCCTCTGCTTTTCCGAGAGCCGATCAAGCATCCGGATGAAGTCTCCGAGCGATTTGCACATATCCGAGGAAATTACATGGCCAAATCTGCATTGGAAGGCGCGATTTGGGATCTGTACGCGAAACAGAAAGGAATTCCACTGGCAAAAGCATTAGGTGGACAAAAAGAGAAGATAGAGGTAGGCATAAGCATCGGAATCCAAGAAACTGTCGATCAGCTGCTTCGTCTGATTGAACGAAATCTCGAGCAAGGCTATAAACGGATGAAAGTCAAAATTCAGCCTGGTTGGGATGTTGATGTAATCGCACAAGTGAGAAGACGGTTTCCGGATATTCCATTGATGGCTGATGCGAACAGCGCATATTCCTTGAAAGATATTGATCGTTTAGCAGCTCTGGATGAGTATAACCTGACGATGATTGAGCAGCCGTTGGCACACGACGATATTGTTGATCATGCACAGTTGCAGGCGAGATTAAAGACCCCGATTTGCCTGGATGAAAGCATTCACTCCGTGGATGACGTCCGGAAAGCCATCCATTTGGGAAGCTGCAAAGTCATCAACATAAAGATTGGGCGTGTTGGTGGGCTGACAGAGGCGAAAAAGATTCACGATATGTGTGAAGTTCATCAAATCCCTGTCTGGTGCGGTGGGATGCTGGAATCAGGGATAGGAAGAGCGCACAATGTGGCGATTACGACATTGCCAAACTTTCTTTTGCCGGGAGATACGGCTGCATCCTCGAGGTACTGGAAGGAGGACATTATTGATCCAGAGGTAGCGGTAGACAATGGAATGATAACCGTCCCAAGTACACCGGGGATCGGGTATGAACCAAATCGTGAGCGAATTGAAGAAAGAACCTTGATTAGTAAATTATATCGGGCTGAATAATTTTTGATAAACGAAAAAAGAGAATGCTAATCGATCTGCCTGATACCACACGCCCCCAGTAATTTGGGGGCTCTACTTATAAACTTTCGGAAGGGGAAGTTAACATGAAAACGGTTGACCAGATGATCCAGAAAAATATCATTTGGGCCGGACTAAATCGCTCCAGCATCGGGATGGAAGATGCGGACGTCGTTGTTTTCGGGATTCCTTATCCGTGAAATCACCTACACCAATCCGCCTACAACGGAGCATTGGGAAGATCTTTCGGAATGCAACGTGTTGGATTTGGGGGATGTCTCCGGGGAACAAAGGGATGAAATGTTTCGGTATGCCGAAGAGACCGCCTACTCCATCGTAAAGGCGGGCAAATTGTTAACCATGCTTGGCGGGGACCACTCCACGACGATTCCTGTACTGCGCGGAATCAACCGGGCACTGGATAAACCGTTTGGGATCGTCCACATCGATGCCCATTTTGATCACTGAGGATGGCTATGAATTGCTGACGCCATTGAAGCGTGATCTTTGGATTTTGTAAGATCGAAGGCGGGCATAGCTCGCCTTTTTGCATTCTAGCGGGACTTGGAAAAAGTGTATAGGGCGGGGCCAGTCTTTCGCAGTCATTTTTGTTCAATCTATACATAGCATTTGAACAGAGAAAATCAGATGATAAAGACAGAATTTTTCACCATTTCACTTCGCAACTGGAAAGGGGAACGCGAATGCAAAACTTTGCTGTTATCGGCTCAGGAACGATGGGCAGAGGGATCGCTTATGTAGCAGCGCTGGGAGGCTTTCGTGTGCATGTGCAGGACGTGCACAGCGAGGCTGTAGAAAAAGCTCAAGTCCATATCGAGAAAGAGCTGAAAAAAAGTGCGGAGCGGGGCTTTATCACCTCCGACGAAGCCAGTCAGGCGATAGAAAATCTTTTTTACACGACCAATATGGAAGAGGCCGTGCAAGAGGCGGACATCGTCATAGAAGCTGCGTTTGAATTAATGGAAGTAAAGGTCGGAATATTTAAACAACTAGATGAGCTTTGCCCGCCACATACGATTCTCGCCACTAACACCTCTACCATGAGTCCGACTGAAATTGCGGCTCAGACCAAGAGAGCGGATAAATGTGTAGCGATGCACTTCTTCAATCCTGTTCACAAAATGAAGCTGATTGAGATCGTGCGCGGGCTGGACACATCCGATGAGACAGTATGGATGGCTCAAAAAGTGTCTGCCAGATTGGGCAAGGAAACGGTCGAGGTGAACGAATTCCCGGGTTTTGTCACGAGCCGGATGAATTGCCTGATCGGGAATGAAGCGATGAACATGCTCATGGAAGGAGTCGCTTCGGCAGCCGACATCGACAAGGCGATGAAGCTCGGGTTAAACCATCCGATGGGACCGCTGGAGCTTGCTGACTTGGTTGGACTGGATACGCGGCTGCGCAATATGGAGTACTTGTACAAAACACTCGGGGAAAAATACCGTCCTTGCCCGATCTTGATCAAATATGTCAAAGCGGGGCGATTGGGCCGCAAATCAGGCATCGGGTTTTACGATTACAGCGGGCAGTAGCAGCTATGAACCAAAGTGTGGGGAAGGCTCTCAAGCTGCTGCAGTACTTTAGTCTGGAACGGCCTAAGCTGTCGCTCGCAGAAATCGCGAAAATGTCTGGCCTATCAAAGCCGACTGCCTATCGTTTTTTAAAAGCTTTGGAGGAAGAAGGTTTCATTACCCGCAGCAGCCTCGCGCACGAAGACAGACTTTACCAATTGGGGCTTCGCTTGCTTGCGTTAGGCAATTTGGTCCAAGAGCAGATCGAGGTAAGAAAATTGGCTCTGCCGCACATGGCAAGGCTGAGAGACGAACTGGACGAAGTCATCCATCTGGTAGTCCGCGAGCGGAGAGAGGCCGTATATGTAGAACGGGTCGAGACGGACCGTCCGATGAGGCTGTTTACGCGTATCGGTCTGCGCACGCCACTCTACGCGGGCTCAGGTCCACGACTGTTATTTGCGTACATGAGACGAGAAGAGCAAGAAGAAATGCTGCGCCAGCTCACATTGGCTCCCTATACGGATGCAACGATTACAGATGCTAGCGAACTGCGGCAAGTACTGCATGAGATTCGCGAGCGCGGGTATTCCGTTAGCTACGGCGAGTACGTGACAGGCACGCTGGGCATCTCGGCACCGATCCGGGACCATACGGAGAAGGTGATAGCCTCGTTGACGATTGCGATACCGGGGGATACCTTTCAGCCGGAAAAAACGGAACATCTCATCAAACGGATCAGGGAGACGGCAAAAGATATCTCACGCGAATGCGGATCTATGTACATGAACTGAAATGGCATTTCAATAATTGAAACGATTTGTAGCAGGAAGGGAGGTTAGCGTGATGAGCATGGAAACAGAGGTGAAAAAGTGGAGGACAGTTGAAGAAGCCGTAGCTTTGATCGAGGACGGAGACTCGTTACTCGTTGGAGGTTTTGGTTTATGCGGTTCTCCCTTCACACTCATTGACGCAATAGCCGTACAAGACAAGGCGCGAAATCTTACAGTGATCAGCAATAATTTGGGCGAGCCGGGAAAAGGGCTAGGCAAGCTATTGCTCTCAGGGCACTTGAAAAAAGCAGTGGGCTCGTACTTCACCTCCAACCGGGATGCCGTCAAGGCGTGGAAAAATGGAGAGCTGGAAATTGAGCTGATTCCACAGGGAACCTTGGCAGAGGCAGTGCGGGCGGGCGGCGCCGGGATTGCTGGATTTTACATCAAGACGGGCGTCGGAACACAACTGGCGGACGGTAAAGAAGAACGAGTTTTTCGGGGCGAGCGGTACATTTTGATCGAGGGTATTCGGGCACGGGTCGCTCTGATCAAGGCGTGGAAGGCGGACAAGATGGGGAATCTCGTCTACTCGCGGACCGCGCGCAATTTTAACCCGATGATGGCGACAGCGGCTGATTTGGTCATTGCCGAGGTGGATGAGGTGGTAGAGGTAGGCGAGCTGGATGCAGAGTCGATTGTGACGCCACACAACTACGTCGATATCATCGTTTCCAGTCGTTATCGCAAAGTTGGGGGTGAGTACGCCAAATGAAAAGTCATCCTGATCGCGTGCGGATTGCCAAACGGATTGCCCAAGAGCTGCAAGCAGGTACGGTAGTGAATTTGGGGGTAGGTATTCCCACCTTGATTCCTGATTATTTACGGACGGACCAACATGTATTTTTGCAATCGGAAAATGGCTTGCTGGGCATGGGTCCGACACCGCCACCGGATGAAATCGATATGGATCTCATCAGTGCCAGTAAGCATCCCGTTACGCTGGGACCCGGTGCTTCGCTATTCTCCAGTGCTGACTCCTTTGTAATGATTCGCGGCGGACATGTGGATGTCGCAGTGCTCGGAGCGCTTCAGATCAGCGAACGTGGGGAGATAGCAAACTGGGCGGTGCCAGGAGAAGACATTCTCGGAGTTGGCGGAGCGATGGATCTCGTGCCTGGGGCAAAGCGGATTATTATTGCGATCACGCATGTATCCAAGGATGGTCAGCCCAAGCTGGTGCAAGAGCTCACCTACCCGACGAGCGGGATTCGCTGCGCGGAAATGATCGTGACCGAAAAGGGCGTTTTCGTCGTGGAAGATGGCCGGATGTTTTTGACGGAAATCGCAGAGGGCAGCACATTAGAGGACATTCGACAGACTACGGGAGCACGGTTTGAGCTGGCAAAAGATTTGAAAACGATGGTGTATTAAAGGACGTTAAACCGGCTGGATTCGCGTAATTGGCAAAGGAGGCATGGAGATGGGCTTTCAAAACATTGTGGCACAAAAGGAAGAGGGCATCGGTCTGATTGTGATCAACCGTCCCGAGGTGCGAAATGCGCTAGACCTGTTCACACTGGGAGAGATAGAGAATGCGCTCGCCGAGTGGCGATACGACGAAGAGGTGCGGGCAGTCATTTTCACGGGTGCTGGTGAAAAGTCGTTTGCGGCAGGAGCAGATATCGCCCAGCTTCAAAAGCGGACGATGACAGAAGCGCTGATGCCCAATATGACGGCAACCTACCTAATCATAGAGGAATTCGAAAAGCCAACGATTGCAGCAATTAATGGCTTCGCGCTGGGTGGAGGCTTTGAGCTTGCCCTGGCCTGCGATATACGCATCGCTTCCGAACAGGCAAAAATGGGTCTGCCCGAGTTGAATTTGGCGATTATACCAGGCGCAGGTGGAACGCAGCGACTTTGCCGGATTATCGGCAAAGGCAGAGCGATGGAGCTGATTTTGACAGGGGATGTGCTCACTGCCGAAAAAGCAGAGCGGATTGGTCTGATCAGCAAAGCCGTATCGCCAGAAGAGCTGCTGCCACAAGCAAGAGAATACGCCAAGAAAATAGCGGCAAAGGGACCTTTGGCAGTTCGGTTGGCAAAAGCAGTTGTGAATAAGGGGGCAGATATCGATATGGGTACGGCACTGTTCCTAGAAAAGCTGGCGCAAACCATTTTAATGGGGACCGAAGACAAGCTGGAAGGCACACAGGCGTTTTTGGACAAACGCACACCTGAATTTCAAGGAAAATAACACGATAGGAGCGATCCGACATGGATTTTACTTTTTCCGAAGACATTGAACTATTGCGCAAGGCAGTTAGAGATTTTGTTCTGAATGAAGTAGAGAAGGTTGCTATGGAAATTGAAGAGACAGATGAAATTCCGAATCATATCGCCCGGCTTTCCAAAGAGATGGGGTTGTTCGGCTTGAGCATCCCGGAAGAGTACGGCGGTCTTGGGCTGGACATGGTCGGCAAATGCGCCATCTACGAGGAATTGGGCAAAACCCACAATGGCTACACTACGCTGATCGGTGCCCATACCGGAATCGGTAGCGTCGGGATTGTTGAGCTCGGGACAGCGGAGCAAAAGCAGAAATACTTGCCGAAAATGGCGAGTGGCGAATGGATCGGGGCGTTTGCCCTGACGGAGCCGAGCGCTGGCTCTAATGCCGCCAACTTGAAAACGACTGCGGTGAAAAAAGGTGATCGCTATATCATCAACGGCTCGAAGCATTACATCACCAATGCCGTTTGCGGCAACATTTTCACGGTAATGGCTGTAACGGATCCGACAAAAGGGGCCAAAGGAATCACCTCCTTTATCGTGGAAAAGAACTTCCCAGGCTTCAAGTTAGGGGCAGTAGAGCGCAAGATGGGGCTGCGCGGTTCGCATTCAGCCGAGCTGTTTTTCGAGGACATGGAAGTGCCGGAGGAAAATGTTCTGGGCGCCGAGGGCAGTGGATACGTCAACGCACTGAAAATATTGGCGAATGGCCGCGCCGGATTGGCAGCCCGGAACTTGGGATCTTGCCAGAAGCTGCTTGAGATGAGCATGGATTATGCGCTCCAGCGGGTTCAGTTTGGTAAGCCGATTTTTGAACAGCAAGCAGTGCAGCATATGCTCAGCGATATGGCGATGGAAATTGAGGTATTGCGTGCCATGACCTATCGTGTGGCCTGGATGGGAGACAAAGAAATGCGTGTGGTCAAAGAGGCGGCGATGGCAAAGCTGTACGGCTCTGAAGTATACAATCGCGTGGCTGATCTGGCTGTACAAATTCACGGAGGCATCGGCTACATGCGGGATTATCCGATTGAGCGATTCTACCGCGATGCTCGCATCACGAAAATTTATGAGGGAACGACCCAAATCCAAAAGAATATCATTGCCGCAGAATTAAAGCGGGAATTTTCTTAACGTATAGGAATTTATAAGCGAGAGCGCTTATGAATTCTGGAGCGCATAAAAACTTTCCACTAAAACGCGGTCGTTCTTCGGCGAGCAGGCCTCGATAGAGGTTTTTTTAACAAAAATAATGGGAGGGATTGTGGATGCGCAATGTAGTGATCGTTGATGGCGTACGTACCGCGATAGGGCGGATGGGCGGCGCGTTAAAAGACGTTGAGGTTGAATTTCTGGCGGCAAAAGTGATGGGTGAGGTAGTGAAACGGACAGGATTGGAGAAAGAGGCGATCGATCAGGTAATCTGGGGTCACACCAAGCAAAGCTCAGACAATCCGAATGTCGCTCGATTGGCAGCGCTCAGGGCGGGCCTGCCGATCAGTGTGCCAGGCTATACGGTTCACCGTCAATGCGCATCGGGGCTGCAGGCGATCAACAGCGCGGCACAGGAGATCATGTCCGGTCTCTCTGATGTAGTGCTGGCGGGTGGCGCTGAAAGCATGAGCACAGCTCCATACTATTTACGCAAAGCACGTTACGGCTACGAAGCGGGGAACGCTGAGCTGGTAGACTCGAATACGGAAAGCCAGCCGCGCGCGCAACCAATGGAAGTATACGGTCATCTGACTATGGGATTGACCGCAGAAAACTTGGCGGTAAAATACGAAATTAGCCGCGAGGAGCAGGACGAGTTTGCTTTGGCTAGTCAGGAGAAGGCGGCTGCAGCCATTTCCGCAGGCAAGTTTGAGAGTGAGATTGTACCCTATGAGTTGAAAAAGAAGAAAGAAACCATCCTCTTTATGCAGGACGAACATCCGCGGCTCACTTCGTTTGATAAACTGGCGGAGCTGAAGCCTGTCTTTAAACAAGCGGGCACGGTGACGGCGGGTAACTCCAGCGGCCGTAATGACGGTGCATCTGCCTTGCTCGTGATGGCGGAAGATGAAGCAATAAGACGCGGGCTGAAACCACGGATGCGTATCATAGCACAAGCATCGGCCGGCGTTTCCCCGGAAATCATGGGCATCGGTCCCGCACCATCGACACGAAAGGCACTGAAGCAGGCAGGGCTTACACTAGACGATATCGATTTGATCGAATTAAACGAGGCGTTTGCTGCTCAGGCGCTGGCGTGTGTCAAGGAGCTGTGCATTGATCAGAAAAAGCTCAATGTAAATGGCGGCGCGATCGCATTAGGTCATCCGTTGGGCGGTACGGGCGCGATTCTCGTAACCAAGCTGATGAACGAGCTGGAACGGCGGGGCGGTCGGTACGGTCTGGTGACACTATGCATCGGAGGCGGTCAAGGAACAACAACGATCTTTGAGAACTTACGCGTATAAAGGGTGGGGTTGACCAGATGACTAGACCTAAAGTTCTACAAATTTTATCCATGTACCACGAGGCGGGGGAAGAAATCTTGCATGAAGGCGCAGAAGTGATTCGTACCGATCGAGTCGATGAGGAGCATTTGCGCGAGCTTGTGCGTGATGTGGATGGAATTGTCCTGCGGGCTCCTGCCAAGATCACCCGGGAAATCATTGATGCGGCAGCACGGGTGAAGGTCATCTCCGGCGCAGGAGTCGGTCTGGATAACATTGATGTCGCTTATGCAACCGAAAAGCGCATCCCCGTCCTGCACGCTCCATCCGTCAATGCTATTTCAACGGCTGAGCACGCTGTCACCTTGATTATGGCACTGGGGAAATCACTCCTGCCGTTTCATAAAGAGATGAGTCAGGGCAACTACGCCTCCCGTACCGAGTTGAAGACGTACGAGCTAAAGGGCAAGCGAGTAGGGATCGTAGGCTTTGGCAGCATCGCTAAAGAAGTGGCACGGCGCGTCAAGCTGGGACTCGCCATGGACGTCATCGTCTGGGTGAGAGAATACGACAAAAACAAGCATGGACTCGCAGAAGAACTGGGTCTTGAGATAACAACCGACCTGGACCGGGTCTTCTCCGAGTCTGATTTTGTCAGCCTGCATATTCCGCTGCAGAAACAGACCAGAGGGGTAATCAACCGTCACCACTTCTCATTGATGAAGCCGACCGCCTATCTTATTAATACGGCCCGCGGCGGTGTAGTGAACCAAGAGGATCTATATGAAGCGCTGAAAAATGGAGAAATCGCTGGGGCAGGGCTGGATGTATTCGAGCCTGAACCGCCACAGCCAGATCTGCCTCTCCTGTCACTGCCCAATGTCATCGTCACACCGCATGTGGGCGGAACCACAGTGGAGTGCAACTACATCATGGCGACGACCGTAGCCAAAAACGTCCTGCGTGTGCTTAACGGGGAGAGACCGGAATTTATCGGTAACCCAGATGTACTCGATTCGATCAACCAATAGGAGGTGCGAGCCATGAGACATTATTCGATTGCTCTGATTCCAGGCGATGGGATTGGTGTAGACGTAATACGCGAAGGAAAAAAAGTACTGGATGCTGTCTGCGAGCTGGACGGCGGTGTTTCACTCGATTACGAGAGCTTTGAATGGAGCTGCGAGTATTACGCGAAGCATGGGAAAATGATGCCTGATAACGGGCTTGAAATACTGAAAAACTTTGATTCCATTTATCTCGGTGCGGTAGGGTATCCAGGTGTTCCGGATCACGTCTCGCTGTGGGGGCTGTTATTGCCGATTCGCCGATCCTTCCAGCAGTACATCAACATCCGACCGGTCAAGCTGTTGCGCGGACTCAAATCACCATTGGCTGAACGGACTCGCGAGGATCTCGATTTCATCGTCATTCGAGAAAATAATGAGGGTGAATATTCGAGTATCGGCGGTCGCATGTACGAGGGCACGGATCAGGACATGGCGATTCAAAACAGCGTATTTACAAGGCAGGGCGTGGAAAAGGTGCTCCGCTATGCGTATCGGCTGGCACAGGAAAAGAGCAAGCGTAAGCGGCTGACCGCTGCGACCAAGTCGAACGGGATTAATCACACCATGCCGTTCTGGGATGAATACGTGCAAAAAATAAACAAAGAGTATCCCGAGATCGAGACGAGTACGGTTCACATCGATGCCCTCTGCGCTTACTTCGTTTCCAAGCCGGATACGTTTGATGTCGTGGTCGCCTCCAATTTGTTCGGGGACATTTTGACCGATCTGGGAGCAGCTATCGTTGGAGGAATGGGGATTGCTCCTTCAGCCAATATCAATCCGGAAAAGAACTACCCGTCCATGTTTGAGCCAGTGCATGGATCTGCGCCAGATATCGCAGGAAAAGGGATTGCTAACCCGGTAGCGGCTATCTGGTGCGCGAGCATGATGCTGGAGCATTTGGGCGAAGCCAGATTGGCAGAGGCTGTCATGCAGGCAGTAGAGGATGTATTGGAGGAAGGCAAGGTCGTGACCCCCGATCTCGGAGGGAAAGCCACTACAGAAGAGATGGGTGACCTCATCTGCGAAAGATTAAAAATACACGCTAGATAGAGAAATGAAGCAATAACAAAGAGGGCGAGAGAGAACAATGAATCTGATCGTTTTGCTCAAACAGACATTTGATACGGAAGAGAAGATCGTCATCGAGTCGGGTGCGATCGCGGAAAACAGTGTGGAGTATATCGTCAATCCCTATGATGAGTATGCGATTGAGGAAGCCATCCAGTTGCGAGAGGCGCATGGTGGAGAAATTACGGTCATTTCAGTGGGGCCGGACAGGGCGGAAGCCGCTTTGCGTACAGCGCTCGCGATGGGGGCTGACAAGGCAGTGCTCGTAGACGATGAAGGTCTGGCAACAGACGAGTACAGTACAGCTCTTATTTTGGCAGAAGTGCTGAGAGAGCGGGAGTACGATATCATCCTGGGCGGAAATCTCTCTATCGACAATGGCTCCGGCCAGATAGGTCCGCGTCTGGCTGATCTGCTGCAGATCTCGCAGGTGACGACAATCACCAAGCTAAGCATAGAAAATGATCGAGCCGTGGCAGTACGGGATGTGGAAGGCGATAGTGAAACGATCGAGGTACCTTTGCCAGTCGTTGTTACGGCTCAACAAGGATTGAATGAACCGCGCTATCCTTCCTTGCCCAACATCATGAAAGCAAAGAAAAAGCCGTTGGAACGCTTGACACTTGATGACCTCTCCATAGAAAAAGAGCATCTGCGGCCAAGAACGGCAGTGGTGGAAACCTTTTTGTTACCGAAAAAAGAGGCAGGTCGTGTCTTGGCAGGAGCTGTGGAGCAACAAGTACAGGAATTGGCAAACTTACTGCGGACCGAGGCTAACGTCCTATAGGGGGAAAACGAGATGGTGAGAAACATACTGACAGTAGCAGAAACAAGAGACGGCAGTTTGCGTAACGTTTCTCTGGAGATCCTGGCAGCAGCCGAACGATTGACGGATGGGGGAGAAATTACTGCAGTCCTGTTCGGCAGCGAAAGCGCTAAGTATGTAGAAGTGCTGGGACAATACGGTGCGCATCGTGTGGTCACTGTGAATAATCGGGAGCTGGACAACTACACGACAGAAGCATACTCGCAAGCGCTTTTGCAGGTGATTGATAGCGTCAAAGCGGATGCCATCCTGATGCCGCATACCGCATTGGGCAAGGATTTGGCTCCCAGAATCGCAGCGCGGCTGGGCCTTGGATTGGTGTCCGATGTGACGGATATCAAGCTTGTCGATGGTGAAGTGCTTTTCACGCGTCCGATCTATTCAGGGAAAGCATTTGAACAAAAAAGAATGGTGGAGGGAATTCCTTTTGCCACGATTCGCCCTAACAATATACCGATTCGCGATACAGGCGTTTCGACAGCTGTAAAGATCGAATTTTCCGCCGATATCAAGGAGCTGCGAACAATCATCCGCGAGGTAGTTCGTAAAACGTCCGGAAAGGTAGATTTGACGGAAGCGAAAGTCATCATTTCGGGTGGGCGTGGAGTCAAAACGGCAGAGGGCTTCGCACCTCTGCAGGAGCTGGCGGACGTACTAGGGGGAGCTGTAGGTGCTTCGCGCGGGGCTTGCGACGCCGGTTACTGCGATTATTCTTTGCAGATCGGGCAGACGGGCAAGGTAGTTACACCGGATTTATACATCGCCGCAGGCATTTCAGGCGCCATTCAGCATTTGGCGGGCATGTCCAACTCCAAAGTTATCGTGGCGATCAACAAGGATCCGGAAGCGCCGATCTTCCAAGTAGCTGACTATGGGATCGTCGGTGATTTGTTCGAAGTGCTCCCGATGCTGACCGAAGAGCTGAAGCAAATGTTGTGTAAAGTATAGAGGAAACAAGAAAGGTACAGCTTCGATGAAGAAAGCTGTACCTTTTTGTATCCATATCATTAGTCGTCAGAGCTTCTGAAGATCATTACGTATTTCGCCAGCTCCAGAACAGAGATCAGCGCAGCAGCGACATAAGTCAGGGCAGCGGCACCGAGTACCTTGCTCGCGCCACCTTCCTCGCTATTGCGGATGAAGCCCATTTTGACCATCAGTTCTTTGGCACGGCTGCTAGCGTTGAATTCTACAGGCAGTGTGATCAACTGGAAGGCAACGGCTCCAGAGAAGAAAATAATCCCCAGCAGCAGAAGACCCGTCATTTTGAAAAAGAAACCAGCCAAAAGCAGTAATGGAGCCACACCAGAAACGAGATTGACTACTGGAAAAATGCGATGACGCGCAACCAGCATTGGGTAGGAAACCTTGTGTTGGATCGCATGACCGACTTCGTGACAGGCAACAGACAGAGAGGCAATAGAGTTGCCGAAGTAAACAGGATCGGACAGGCGAACGACGCGTGACATCGGATCATAGTGGTCAGTCAGTGTGCCTGGGATGTGTTCTACCGGCACGCTGGTCAAGCCATTTGCATCCAGCATCCGTCTTGCTGCTTCTGCACCGGTGAGACCGGAGGAAGTAGGAACATCTTCAAACTTTTTAAAGGTTCCTTTGACGCGAAATTGCGCCCAGAGCGACAGTCCGAATGCGATGAAAATCAGAAAATCCATGGGGTGAAAAAGAAACATCGAAAGCTCACTCCTTTTTTCTCTATTACAAAAGCATAAAAGCAATTTCTATTCAGTGTGTCCCATATCCATATATACGAATAAGCATCATGGCAGTTTCATATTTATTGTACAATCTCTGACCAATCTTGACAATATTAATAAACGCTTATATGTGTGAAAAAAGAACTCCCCCCAATAAAAGGGAGGAGCAGTAGAAGAAGATGTTTCAAGCGCTTATTCAGTAGATACTGACGGATCTGCTTGCTCTTTCTTCGGCGAAATCATCACGAAGTGGGATGCTGCTTCGTCGATCCATTTTTGCACACGACCAGCTGTTTCGTATTGCTCGGTTGCGAGCAGTTCTTCCTTATAGGCGCCGAGCAGCTCCTGCACATCGTCGACACCTTGCCCATCCAGGCCGTAGAGGAAGACCTTGGCTCCTTTGGCGATACGGCGCTCCAATGCAGCCTGATCAAATCCCATTTCCGGGTTCAGCTTGACGTAGACGACGCCCCCGGTCATTCCTGCGCAAATCCATGGGCCCGGGTCGCCCAGAACAACGGCGCGTCCGTTTGTCATGTATTCAAAGGCAAAGCCTTTTAGATTAGCGCGGGAACCGATACCGCCCAGTTCGTCCTGGATTGGCTGCGTGATCTCTCCGCCAAAGACAATATCAGCTCCAGAGAGGCGGATGCAGGCCCGGGAATCGGCATTGCCTTGTACGACAAACAATCCTTTTTGTGCACCATAGCAGAAGCTTTTGCCGACAGAGCCATTGACATAAACGCCTTGCAACCCTTTTGCTTTCAGTATGGAGACACGACCGCCGAAGCTCGTTTTGCCGACGCCATCCTGTGCGCCACCTTCGACACGGATATTGACGCCTTGAACGTTGTAAGCAGCCAAACCGTTACCTGGTACACTACCTGCGACAAAGTTGAGCGATACTTCTGGCAACGACGTGTAGCTGCCATCCAAATGATTTTCTACGCGTGCTCCAGCCCAGCGGCTGCCGAGTACTCGCTCTCCCGAGAGGATGCTGGTGAATGTCTCCTGAATGGGACGATCTGCGCTAAAATAACGGCTGGCTGTTTCGCTGGCGTGAGCACCTGCGGCTACGAGGACGCGTTCCTCTGCTTCGTCAACCACGGTGCTAGTCGCTGCTTGGTAGAGCGGATGCACCGCCAGAAGAGCGGTCAGGTCGATTTTGTCCAATAGGCGCTTTTGTACGAGAAGGTCAGAGCGTCCGACCAGATCCTGTGCACGGGTAAAGCCGAGAGCAGCGGTGATCCGGCGCACTTCTTCGCCAAACAGGGTAAAGAACGTTTTGAGACCGGAAACAGCGAGATCACCTTGACGCGGTACGAAACGGCGCAGACCCTTTTCGTGTGCTTCCTCCACATTGTCGATTTGAGTGGCGATCCCTACGTGACAAGTATCCAGATGACAGCCGCGGCAGGTGGTGCAGCCTACAGCAATCATCGCGAGTGTCGCAAAGCCGATCCGGTTGGCGCCGAGCAGCATCAGCTTGACGACGTCTGCCGCACTCTTTACGCCACCATCAGCCCACAGCTCCACCTGATCACGCAATCCTGCTTCCAGCAGCGCGTTGTGAGCTGCTTTGACCCCGATCTCGGCAGGCAAGCCTACGTGCTGAAGCGCATGGACGCGGGCAGCGCCAGTTCCGCCATCGAAGCCGGAGAGCGTGATATAATCAGCACCCGCCTTGGCTACTCCGACGGCAATTGTCCCGATGTTTGGTACAATCGGCACTTTGACGCAGATTTTTGCCTTATCATTGGCTGTTTTCAGCTCGGTAATCATCTGAGCCAAGTCTTCGATCGAGTAAATATCGTGGTTGTTGGATGGCGAGATCAGGTCAGAGCCGATCGTTGCATTACGGGCTGCTGCGATTTTGGCAGTTACTTTGGAGCCAGGCAGATGACCACCTTCACCTGGCTTTGCCCCTTGCCCGATTTTGATTTCCAGCAAGTAAGCGGCGTTTGCCAGCTCCACGTTGATCCCAAAGCGACCAGATGCGACCTGGATGCCGCGTGTATTTCGGTAGCGACCGAGCATATCCTTGATCTCGCCGCCTTCGCCGTTCATGCAAATCATGTTGAGCTGGTCAGCCGCTTCTGGATAAGCCCGGAAGGCCGTTTCATTCTGCGATCCGAAAGACATGGACGAAATCAAGAATGGCAAGGAATGATCTCCTACACTGATATCTACCAGCTCAGGATCTACTTGTTCTTTTGCCTGTTCAAAATCAAAGTCGGCTACGTGACGGATGGCGATCGGATTTTCCCGTTCGTTTTCATCCAGCTTCAGGGCGTAGTCGGAGTACGGAATATCACCGGCGGCCATTTGCCCGATTAGCTTCCATAGCCTAGGGAAAATATGGAACGTTTTGGACTCGCGTGCTGTTTCACTGGTGAAATCGTGATAGCGGCGAATGCTGTCTTCCTCTAGATCGGCAAAAGACAGACCCGCCTCACTGGAGCCACAGAAGTTGACGATGCCAAGCGCTTCTGCTACTTCTTGGCGCAGACCGATTGCAGAGAAGAGACGGCCGTAGCCACGCAGCTCATGGATGCCGATAGTCGAGATGACTTTTTCCAATCCTTTGTTCAAAGCACTGTACAAGTTGCTGGCAGAGGCATCTCCATCTTTGGCAGCCGCTGTCGCGAACATCAAGTATGGCGAAACGGCATCAGCGCCGGAGCCGATCGAAAGCGACAAATCATGCAGGGAGCGGATCGCCCCGGAACGTAGAATCAGGCTGGCCCTGCGGCGCAGGCTGATCCCTTCTGTGTCAAACGAAGCCTTTAGAGCCTGATCGACGGTAGCGATTACGAGCAGCGGATCCATCCAGTATTTTTCTTGCTGATGTGCGTCTGTATCGTCGAGAATGAGCACCACTGCACCGTTTTTGACCGCTTGAACAGCCGCTTGCGTAAGCTGCTTCAATCCTTGCGCATAGCCTGTATCCGCTGTGAAATGCGTAGATAAAATTGAAATGCTGGTAGGGTGGTTGTTGAAGTAATGAATCACTTGCTCCAGTGAAAGCGTCCTTTGCTCTGCAGCGGTTCTTTGCAAGGCCTGCCCTTCGACGAGCAGCGGTGAAGGCAGCTCCAAGCGCTGATAGCTTCCCGATTTGGAGGAAAGCGGAACGCGCGAACCGATGACGACACGAGTGGAGAAATGCTCCATCTCCCGGTCGCGGTCAATCGCAGGGTTTGTTACGACTGCAACGCTTTCCTTCATGAAATCAGCCAGGTTTTGACGTTCCTTGGAAAGAGCACCGAGCGGACCGTCGTGACCGAGTGAACGAATCGGCTCCACCCCATTGGATGCCATCTGTTCGATCAACTGCACCTGCTCGCGATCCCAGCCAAATGCGCTGTACACGGATGAGGTAGGAGCGGCGATTTCCGGTTCTGTCGTAAGAACATCTGATTCGTAGAGGTAGTGAAGATGCTGACGTGAGCCCGCGCTCTCGATTTTTTGCGAAAAGCGCTCGTAAATGATTTGCTGGAGCTGGTGGTGCGCTATTACCTCCACATTTTTTCCAGGATGCAGGACAACGCCCACTTTTTCGCCAGGAGCAAGCGATTTAGGTTCACTTGCCATTTGATGAACGGGGATGACTCCCTGCTCAGAAGAGAAGTACAGCGAGGCAGGACCTTCCACCATCCAGAGCGGACGCAAGCCGAGAGCATCCACACTAAATACGCATTCGTTGGAATAGCGGGAAACGATCCCGGCAGGCCCTTGGGCAAAATGGCCCCAAGCTTGGCGCAGGTAAACGTATAGATCCTGCAGGTGAGCGGGAAGCAGCTTCATTTCGTGATGAATCGGAGGAAAGACGACTTCCATCGCTTCAAACAAGCTCAGTCCATAACGGTGTATGAACGTCTCAATGGTTCGGTTCATATTTTGCGAGTCACTGCCGCCATTAACGAGTGGAACGCCGAGCATTTGCGCTTCTTCTTCCAGTTTGCTGATCGTATTGATCTCTCCGTTGTGGCCGAGCAAGGAAAACGGCTGGACGCGAAAGAAATTGGACAGAGTATTGGTCGAGTAACGATTGTGGCCGACGGTTACGGAGGAGAGGAACTGTTCATCCGCCAGATCGAGAAAGTACGTAGGCAAAATGTTTGCAGCACCCATGACCTTGTAGGCACTGCTTACGGGACTGAGTGAAGCCACGTGGACATTGTGCGCGGACTCGATTGCAGTATGAATCTCAAACAGTTGTTTGCTATAATTGGCCTCGGTCAAGCCTTCTGTAGCGGCGATGGCGATTTGCCAGAATATTGGCTCATCTCTCTTGCCGTTTCGACCGAGCACGTCCGAGTTTACAGCATTTTCCCGTTCAAGCAAAATAGTGAGCTGATCGTTTGTGAACAGGGAGCGGATTTCTTCCTGCACGCTTTTCGCATCATGGCCGCCGCGCGGTACAAACACATGAGCTACGGCAAAGCGAGGATCATGAGCAAAATCTCCGTCCAGTCCTGCCTGATGCAAATATCTCGACCAGAGAGCGCGGGGAATGTCGGTCAAGATCCCACAGCCGTCCCCTTCGCCGTCGATAAAGCCAGAGCGATGCTCCATTTGAATCAATGAGCGAATGGTCTCATCTATATTTTTTCGAGTAGGCAAGCCTTGTTTTTCGATAATACAAATAATCCCACAGCTGTCATGTTCCATTCGATGATAATCGTGAAATTGTTCGATGGTTTCTTTTTGGTCTCTGTTCAGCATGATTTTCGGTCAGTAGCGACTGACCATCCACCTCCTATAAACAATTCTGAAACTTCTAATAATATTGTGTTGTTTAGAATATCATGAACATTCGCTCAGCGCAATAAAGCGAAAAGGGCCAAATCGGAATGTAAGCGTTTTACTGTTAAGAAAAGTTTTTTTGTCGATAAGAATCCAGACATGCCAACGTCAAAAAATAGACACATTCTCCATGGGAAATGGTGGAATGTGTCTATTTTAGGTGTCTACCGGTCGTGATTTTGCGTTTTGTGGTGTTCGGTCTTCCGAGGTTTTTGGAATCCGGTTACCTCTAACATTTTGCTGTTCATCTTGGAATCCAATGTTTTTTCAGGAGCTTGCGGGTAGGTCTTTTCACCTTTTGACACCAGATCTCCTCCTTCAGAATATACGAAACATCCGTTAGTATTTCCCGAAAGAGGAGCTCATGAAAGTGGCAATAGTTGGCTCCCTATTGTACCTCAACTACCCCCAGGTTATGCGTTCAGCTTTGCAAAAGCCCGGTCTACCGCAGCAATCGTTTTCTGAATATCTTCTTCCGTATGAGCTGTCGTGATGAACCAAGCTTCGTATTTAGATGGAGCAAGGCAAATACCCTCATCGAGCAAGAGGCGAAAGAAGCGGGCAAAAATCTCTCCGTCGGCTTTTTGCGCAGCATCGTAATCGTGTACAGGCTCGTCCGTGAAATAAACAGCCATTGCGCCTTTGACACGGTTGAGCTGGATCGTAACGCCATGTGTACTTGCCGCATGGCGAATGCCATTTTCTAGCATTGCACCGAGACGCTCGAATTCGTCGTATACACCAGGCTGCTTCAGTACTTCCAGGCAAGCGATGCCGGCACGAATGGAGGCAGGATTGCCAGCCATGGTTCCCGCTTGGTACGCTGGGCCGAGTGGCGCTACCTGTTCCATGATTTCCTGGCGACCGCCGTATGCTCCGATCGGTAGACCGCCCCCAATGATTTTTCCCAGAGCTGTCAGGTCCGGCTCAACGCCGAGCAGGTTTTGTGCCCCGCCATAGCAAAAGCGGAAGGCTGTGATCACTTCGTCGTACACAACTAGTGCACCTGCTTCATGAGTCAGTCGATTCACTTCCTCCAGGAAACCAGGCTCTGGCGTCACAATGCCGAAGTTGCCGACAATCGGCTCGACGAGTACGCATGCGGTTTCGTTACCCCACTTGCTTATCGCCTCGGCGAATGCTTCTTTATTGTTAAAAGGAACAGTGATTACTTCACTCGCAATGCTTTGCGGGATGCCGGCACTGTCTGGAATGCCCAATGTGGAAGGGCCAGAGCCAGCTGCCACCAGCACCAAATCAGAATGGCCGTGGTAGCAGCCGGCGAATTTGATGATTTTTACACGACCTGTGTACGCTCGGGCTACACGGATGCAGGTCATGACTGCTTCTGTGCCAGAGTTGTTAAAGCGGATGCGCTCCATGGAAGGAATGGCATCGCGAATCATGCCTGCGAAGGTGACTTCCCATGGTGTTGGCGTACCGTATAGCGTACCATTGGCCGCAGCTTCGCAAATCACTTTGGTTACGTGCGGGTGAGCGTGACCTGTGATGATTGGCCCGTACGCTGCTAGATAGTCAATATATTGATTCCCGTCCACGTCCCAGAAGTACGCGCCACTGGCACGCTCCATCGTTACTGGGGCACCCCCGCCTACAGCCTTGAAGGATCTGGAAGGGCTGTTTACCCCACCTAGAATCACGTCCATGGCTTGTTCGTGCAGCTGCGCGGATCGTTCACGTTTCATGCGTAATCCCTCTTTTCTTGTCAAAAAAGTCCTTCATTATCTTACCACAGCAAATGGACGGGTGGGTATGGACGGAGAACTATAGATCAATAAAAGGAAAAATGATACAATTTTTGGGCAAATCACAACACATAGAAGGCGGTTGTCCACTATGAAACTCGAATGCCTTTCGATCAAAGGGAGCAGCAATATCAACGAGGATGCCTATGTCATTCATCAGGCCAAGCGTGTTTTTGCCGTTGTAGATGGTGTATCTTCTCTCGTCCCGTATGAAGACGAAGCGGGACAGACAGGTGGAGCCATTGCAGCTGAGCTCGTCCGGCGTCATCTGGAAGAATTGTCGGATGAAGTGGGGCTGCAGGACGCCCTCGTCATGGCAAATGAACGGCTGCGCGATCGCATGAGTAAGAGTCAGATCGACCTGACAAAAAAGGAAGCTTTGTGGGGAGCAGCATGTGCTGTGGTTCGGGTAGGAGATGCGCATTTGGAATACGCCCAGACCGGTGACTGTATGATTTTTGCTGTTTATGCAGACGATACGGTACGTCCTTTGACGTATCCACAGGTCAGCCATTTAGAGAGCACGGCTTTTGCCAAGTGGGAGGAAGGGATCGCCCAAGGCTTGCAGACGCGCACCGAGCTGCTTGGGCAATGCATGGATATTTTGATTCATAATCGCTATCAGGCAAATGCGCCAGGGGGTTACGGCGTATTGAATGGCGACGCTGCCTGTCGGGACTTTATCGAGTATGGGCGGATAAACCGTATCGAAATAAAGGCGCTGGTGCTATTGACCGATGGACTTTTCCTTCCGCGTCCCTGTGGCGGAGTCGAGCCAAATTGGGCGGAAACAGTTTTGCCGATCGTCCACAAAGGATTGCAGCGCTATACAGACGACCTCTTGACGCTAGAAAACAGTGATCCCGAATGCACCGCTTTTGTCCGCTTCAAAAAATCAGACGACAAGACCGGAATTGTACTGTATTTGGAGTAACAGTTTGGTGCAGTTTGCCTTTTGCACAATTCCGTGAGCTCATATACACTAACAGGTGTTGTCAACGAAGATATAAGATGATGTTCAAAAAGGACGGTTTTCCATGATTCAAGTAAATCATTTGCAAAAGGAGTTCCGCATTCATCAAGCCAGATCAGGCCTTGGTGGTGCTTTTCGTGATTTGTTCAGCCGTGAATACAAAACAGTAAAAGCGGTGAACGATCTTACCTTTACCGTAGAAGAAGGCGAGATGTTTGCACTTATCGGGGAAAACGGTGCAGGCAAATCGACGACGATCAAGATGCTGACGGGGATTCTGACCCCGAGTGATGGCGAGATCGTGATCAATGGCTACGTTCCTTTCAAACAACGGGAGGAATATGTACGCTCGATTGGCGTCGTCTTCGGACAGCGCTCGCAGCTTTGGTGGGATTTGTCCCCGCTGGAGTCGTTCCGTCTGCTCAAAAGCGTCTACAAGGTTGATGAAACAGAGGGAGAGAAGTGGCTGAACCGCTTGATTGAAGAGCTGGAAATCACACCGTTTGTCAGTCAGCCAGTACGCAAGCTAAGCCTGGGGCAGCGGATGCGCTGCGAGGTCGCTGCCTCTTTGATTCACAAGCCGCGCCTATTGTTCCTCGATGAGCCGACTGTCGGACTGGACGTACTGGTTAAGCAAAAAATCCGTGAGTTTTTGCGCAATCTAAACGAGACGGAACATATGACAATCCTGTTGACCACCCATGATGTCTCGGATATCGAAGCGCTATGCAAGCGCGTGCTGGTCATGGACAAAGGCAAGCTGATTTTTGACGGTCTGCTAAATGACCTGAAAGAAAAGTGGGGCAATGGCACAGAAGTATCGTTCCAGATGAAAAAGCGCACATCGGCAGAGGATCTGCGCCGGGCTTTGGGGGATATGCCCTGTCAGATCGAGCAGGTCAACGATTACGCTCTCAGTGTAAAAGTGGCGCGCAGCCAGGAAATGATGCCGTTTGTCTTGTCCACCGTCATGTCTACTTTTGAAGTCAGTGACGTCAAAATTCTGGAAACGAGCACGGAGGACATTGTACGCAATATTTACTCGACAGACAGCGAGGTAGCAAGCCATGCGTAAGCTGTACATGGAACTGATTCGCATGCGCTTTTTGACCATGCTGGCTTACCGGGTGAACTACTATAGCGGCATCATCATCTACGCGATCAATATCGGAGCGTACTACTTTTTATGGGGAGCCATCTACGGCGGGCAGCAGCAGCTAGGCGGTCTGTCAGTTGAGCAGATGACCTCTTATGTGGCGATTGCCTGGATGTCTCGGGCTTTTTATTTCAACAATATCGACACGGAAATTGCCCAAGACGTGCGAGAGGGCAAGGTCGCGATCGAAATGATCCGACCCTATAATTATCTTTCCGTGAAAACAGCGCAGGCATTCGGGGAAGGGATTTTCCGGTTTCTGTTTTTCGCCGGACCAGGGATCTTCCTCATTAGCCTGATTATACCGTTCACCTTCCCGGCTACTGCGACGGGATGGGGCTTGTATCTCATAAGCCTGATGTTTGCCTTTTTGATCAACACGCAGGTGAACCTGTTGACGGGTTTGTTCACTTTTTTCCTGTTCCGCAATGACGGCATGATGCGGGCGAAGCGGGTCGTCGTCGACCTGATGTCCGGTCTCGTGCTGCCGATCAGCTTTTTTCCGGGATGGGCACAGACTGTTATGGGCTTTTTACCGTTTCAGGCGATTAACTACTACCCCAGCTTGATCTTTACAGGGGCGATCACTCCTTCCCGGGCGTGGGAGCTGATCGGATTTCAGGTGATCTGGATGGTCGTGATTCTGGTTCCCATCTTGCTTCTCTGGCGCAGAGCCAAAAGCAAGCTGGTCGTGCAAGGAGGGTAGATCATGCAAAACATCAAGCATATCATCGGCATTTTCGCAGACTACCTGAGTCAGTATTTTAAGACAAGGCTCGCCTACCGGGCCGATTTCCTCGGCGATCTGGTTTCTAATCTGATTTCTGAGCTGATCAATCTGGTGTTTATTATCGTTGTGTTTACACATGTTCCGATGATGAAGGAGTGGACGCGCGACGAAATCATCTTCATCTACGGATTCTTTCTGGTTCCGTATGCGCTATTCTCGATGTTCTTTGGCTTCTGGGACTTCAACGAGCGCTACATCATCCGCGGGGAGATGGACCGCATCCTGACCAGACCGATTCACAACTTGGCTCAGGTCTGTCTGGAATCCATTGCTCCCGACCGTATCTTTGGTGTTATCACAGGGTTGATCATTATGGGCTACGCGGCCATTTCGCTCAAGCTGTCCTTTTACTGGTACGACCCGCTCATTTTTATTGGGCTTGTCATTAGTGGTGCCCTGATCTATGGGGGAGTGTACACAGCGATCGCGGCCGTCAGCTTTTTCTCCGACTCGCGCACAGGGATTGCCCCGATGATTTACAACATTCAGCAATACGGGCGCTATCCGGTGGATGTGTACAACAAGGTCATTCGCTTTGTACTCACTTACGTACTGCCATTTGCATTTGTCGGTGTCTATCCGGCAGCTTACTTTTTGCGCAAAGAAGTTTGGTATACGTACGCGGCACTTACGCCACTGATGGCCGTCATCTTTTTTGGGATCGGTTTGTTAGTTTGGAACTGGGGTGTCACGAAGTACAGGGGAGCGGGGTCATAGGGACGAGAATCAAGGCACCCCTGTAGGGCATACCTTATATAGGGAAGCATTTTAAGAGTAAGGTAGGCATGTAACAAAAAAAGACCGCCCGGCTGCAACCGGAACGGTCTGTACAATAGTCGCTTCTCACAAGGTGGCGGCTCAATACTGGATGTGAAATAGACCGCAGAGCTGTCAACTCAAGGGCGGTCTATTTCTTTTTGGTCAAGGCAACTATTATTCCGACTAAAAACATCGGAAAAACGTGTTGAAAGTGTCGTTTTGCCACTTTCCACTATTGTCAAATCAAAAAACAGCAGTATAATATGCTTTATACAACTACACATTCCTTCGGGGCAGGGTGAAATTCCCGACCGGCGGTGATCATGCCTTGTGCGTGTTAAGCCCGCGAGCCTCCCGAGCTTGTAAGTAGCGACGGAGTGCAGGATCTGGTGCGATTCCAGAGCCGACAGTACAGTCTGGATGGGAGAAGGATGACGACAGTACGTTTTACACACGTGCTTGTTTGCCTGTGCAAACGGGATGGGACGCAGGGGTACTTTGGGTTTGAAAAAACCGCCCTATTGTTTCTTGTACCCATTTTTGCGCGTGCTTTTGTCATACGCCTGCATTAGCCCTGAGGACGACGTCTCCTCAGGGTTTTTTGTTCGTTTGCAAAGCGTCAGGACGTGTGGATCACGATTGCTGTTGCCATTCCTCAAGAAGGAGAATAAGCTGAGGAGATGGTACACATGAAAGAAACAGCGCTGCATACTTCACGCTCGCGCTCAACCCAACGGCTGGTGACGATTCCGATGCTGGCTGCGGTTGCCTTTATTTTGCAATACTTGGAGGTTCCGATTCCGCTGACGCCCAGTTTTTTGAAGCTGGACTTCAGTACGCTGCCAGCCTTGATCGGGGGACTCATGTACGGTCCTATAGCAGGCATCATCATTGAGGTATTGAAAAATACGCTGCACCTGCTCTTTAAAAATACAGATGGCCTTTTAATCGGTGAGCTTGCCAATGTAATCGCGGGAGCCAGCTTTATCCTGCCAGCGATTTATATGCAGCGATTGGGCCTGGGGAAAAAAGGTTTCCTGACAGGTCTTGCACTCGGCACGCTCTTGATTACAATCGTGATGGCAATCGCCAATGCTTACGTTTTGCTGCCTGCTTACGCTGTCCTGTATCAAATGCCGATTGAGCAACTGCTCCAAATGTTCAACGCGACAAGCATCTGGTCACTCGTCTTGGTAGGTATCGTGCCGTTTAACATTTTCAAGGGTGCTGTCATTTCTTTGGTTGCTTATCCGATCTACGTCAAGCTCGGCTCACGAATCGCTGTACGTGCCACAAATTGACAAGAGCTGCGTGACTTGTTAACATATCTATTTAAATAAGACTTACGTAAAAATAAAGGCAATGAAAGGACCCGCAGCTATCCCCTGGTCACAGAGAGTCAGCTCTAGTCTGGAAGGCTGATACACAGGCATACCTGCACCCCACCCCCAAGCTGCTGGCGAAGAGCCATGCCGGATGCCCCACCGTTATCGGGACTTTTGAGCGGACTGAACGTTTTGTGTTTCAGTCAATCAGGGTGGTACCGCGGATGTTGATCCTCCGTCCCTATTGTGGGATGGGGGATTTTTGCATTTCCAAAAGAGAATTCAAAAAGTCCGGGCAAAGCCAAAAAAGGAGCGAATATCGATGAAAGAGGAAAAAGCATTTGTAAAAGAGATTACGCCACAGGCTGAAGATTTTTCGCGCTGGTACATCGACGCAATCAAGAAAGCGGATTTAATGGATTATACACCAGTGCGCGGCTGTATCGTATTCAAGCCGGACGGGTTTGAGCTGTGGGAACGAATCCAGGAGGCGATGAACAAGCGCTTCAAGGAAACGGGCCACCGGAACGCCTATTTTCCGATGTTGATTCCTGAGTCTTTTTTCCAAAAAGAAAAAGAGCATATCGAAGGCTTCAATCCAGAGCTGCCATGGGTGACAGAAGCGGGTGGAGAGCAGCTGGAGGAAAAGCTGGCGCTGCGCCCTACGTCGGAAACGATTATCGGCCATATGTACAGCCAGTGGATTCAAAGCTACCGCGATCTCCCTATCCTGATCAATCAGTGGGCAAACGTATTCCGCTGGGAAAAGCGGACGATGCCTTTCCTCCGAACATCGGAGTTCCTATGGCAGGAAGGTCATACGGCTCACGCAACAGAAGAAGAAGCCCGTCAAGAGACGATGCAAATGCTGGAGATCTACAGAGAGGTCGTCGAGCAGGAGCTGGCCATTCCGGTCTGGAAGGGACAAAAAACACCGAGTGAACGTTTTGCGGGTGCAGTGGACACCTATTCGATCGAAGCGATGATGAAGGATGGAAAAGCCGTGCAGGCAGGCACCTCCCACTATCTGGGGGATAAATTTGCGCGCGGCTTTGAGATCAAGTTCTTGGATCGCGACAACCAATTCAAGTACGTCCATACGACATCGTGGGGATCCTCGACTCGCCTGATTGGCTCCATGATCATGGTCCATGGTGATGATCGCGGTCTGGCGCTGCCACCGCGGATGGCTCCTACACAAGTAATTATGATCCCGGTTGGCCCGATGAAGCTGCGCGAAAAAGTGATGGAGGCATTCGATCCGCTCTTTGACGAAATCAAAGCCGCAGGCGTGCGAGTCCGTGCTGATTTGCGCGAAGAAACGCCAGGCTGGAAATTCAACGAGTGGGAAATGCGCGGAGTACCGCTGCGTCTGGAACTGGGCCCACGCGATGTGGAAAACGGGCAAGTCATCCTCGCCCGCAGAGATACGGGGGAGAAAGTAACGGTGTCTCTGGAGGGAATTGCACAGACAGTGATCGGACTGCTGGAGGAGATTCAGCAAAACATGTTCCAGAAAGCGTTGGCCTATCGAGATGCCAACTCCCATCTGGATATGGATACGCTGGAGCAATTGTCGGCCCATATCGCCAAAAGCGAGAGCGAAAATACGACGAGCGGCTGGGTGCTCGCAGGCTGGTGTGGGGATGATCAGTGTGAGGCACAAGTGAAGGAAGAAACCAAGTTTACGACCCGCAATATACCGTTTGAGCCGCCAGTAACGAAACAGACTTGCATCTGTTGTGGAAAAGAGGCGCAGCATACTGTCTGGTTCGGACGGGCGTATTAGTCAAACGAAAGGGTGTGTTCTTCAGGCTCGTGAGAACGCACCCTTTTCTTTATTGACGCGATACTAGATGTGAGCGAGCACCCATTTCGTAAAATCCTGGACATCCGTAAACAGGAAGTCAGGCGCTGGATCAAAGCTGCCCGCTTTTTGTGAGACGAGCAGCCAATCGACTCCTACCGTTCGCAAGCCAGCGGCCCGACCTGCCACGACATCAGCATCGCTGTCTCCCACAAAGATTGCCTCTTCTGGAGTGGTCCCTAGTTGCTGCAGCGCTGCCAAAATCCCTTCTGGATGAGGCTTGGGCTGGGTGACTTCATCGCCTGTAATGACAACGTCGAAATACTTCTCCAGTCCCCAGGCAGAGAGTGAAATATCTGCGCTTTTGCGCCCTTTTCCCGTGACGATGCCCATTTTGATGCCGGCAGTTTGAAAAGCCTCAAGCATGCGAACAATTCCATCTGGATTTTGCACACGTTGATGCTCCCCCGTGTACACATCGAAAAAATAGGTCAGGGCAGCATCGTGTTCGTGATCCGGAAGCTTGTTTTTCAAAATCTCGGTCTCTGTGGGGCCAAAGAGGGCGACAATTTGTTCATCGGTGTAATGCTCCTGTAAATAATGCTGGAAGGTAGAGCGAAAAGCAGTAAAAATGAGAGGAAGTGTATCCGCAACCGTGCCGTCAAAATCAAACAAGATCGTACGCATGGGCAGTCCTCCTATTGGATGACAATAAAGAAAACCATCTCACTCGATGGTTTTCTTGGGTGTACTTATTACTCTTCTGAATCGTTAAATGGTTCTTCTGGATCATCTGTCGGATCAGCAGGAGTCAATGGAAAAAGAACGTCAAAAAACTTGAACTTGCGGCGTCCTTCTTCGTTTTTAAGGCCTTTGTACTTGTGAAGCAGTTCACTAATTTCTTCAACCAGTTGATTGCGTTCTTCTTGGCTCAAATAAAATTCAGTCAGGTTGAACGCGAAGGTATGCTTGTACTCCTTACGTACATCCCGATCGCTTGCTACAAAACGATTGAGTGTGCGCATGAGATCCTTTTCCGTGGTCCGGAAAGGGGTAAACATGACGTCGCTCAATTGTTGTGCATTTTCTTCAATCATGAGTTGAAGCTTTACTTGAATCACCTTGGCAACCGGCTCGTAGTATTTCTCAACGATGGAACCTTTTACGCGAGTATCTACCTGTTCCAACAAACCAACGCGTACTAATTCCTTCACATGATAGTGAAGACGAGCAGCGTTTTCGCCCAGTTCCGTAGCGATTTGTTTGGCTGTCCGTGGCTCCAAATCCTCGAAAAGTTCCAAAATCTTAACTCGTTCGGCTATGGCAAGGGATTTTAGTGCTTCGGGGTCCGTTACCTCAAAAAACTCTTTCATGCATTTCTCACCATCCAACTGACTAGGCCAAATTTTTTTCGTATAGGAATGTTTAAGTATTTCACAATGTGAGTGCTACGTTACTTAAACGTTCCGGAACGCATAACAAGGTGCCTTTTGCGTTCGCACCCGGCATTACTTCAGTAAAACCTTCCTCCAAAACAAGGTTGCTCATTAGCGAGCAGGCCATGATCCGACACGGTCGCTCTTCACTGGTGCATTCCTCGATAGAGGTTTTTTAATTTTTCTTAATTAATTCTAGCGTTTTCTGATTGAAAGCGCAACGTGTATACAGATGAAGTGACTGTCAGGTTGTGGTAAAATGGGACAAGTAAATTCCAGGACTTTTGTCGAAAGAAGGGATAGCATGGCCGCAATCGGACAAGCTGCGCCTCTGTTTACCTTGCAGGCGAATGATAATCAGACGATCTCACTTTCCCAGTTTCACGGAAAAAATGTTGTGCTTTATTTTTATCCAAAAGATATGACACCGGGTTGCACAACGGAAGCATGCGATTTTCGTGATTACCACCCTATGTTTTCCGAACTGGATACAGTCGTCCTGGGAATCAGCCCGGATACTGTGAAATCACATGATAAGTTTATTGCCAAGCATGAGCTGCCGTTTACGCTCTTGGCGGACCCTGACCACGAGGTAGCCGAAGCCTATGGGGTATGGGTATTAAAGAAAATGTACGGACGGGAGTATATGGGGATCGAACGCTCCACGTTTGTCATTGATAAAGAAGGCAAGATCGCCAAAGCATGGCCAAAGGTAAAAGTAAAGGGACACGTACAGGAAGTGCTCCAATTTATTAAAGAAGAACTAAAAAAGTAATTAGGAAGACGAATGATCGCTGTCCGCGAATGGAGGAACGAAAGATGAGCGTGTCAACAGAGTATGTAGTGGAGTCTTTTTGCCAATTAGCCAAAATCGCCAGTCCATCTGGCAATACCCAAAAAGTGATGGCATGGGTGGCGCAGGAGCTGGAAAAGCTGGGCGCTGAGTTTGTGCGCACGAACAAGGGAGCCTTGATTGCAACCGTTCCGGGAGAAAACACACAAAAAGCTCGATTGCTCACTGCCCACGTCGATACATTGGGTGCCATGGTAAAGGAGATCAAGAGCAATGGCCGCTTGAAGCTGACGTTGATCGGCGGATTTGAATTCAATGCAGTGGAAGGGGAACACTGCGTGGTGGAAACAGGCAGCGGGCGCTTAGTGACTGGTACCATTTTGTCTACAAAGGCTTCTGTTCATGTATACGGTCGGGAAGCTGGCAAAGCAGAACGGACGGATACAAACATGGAAGTGCGCCTGGATGAAAAAGTGACCAACAAGCAGGAAGTGCAGGCTCTCGGTATTTCGGTTGGCGATTTTGTCTCGTTTGATCCTCGGGTGACTGTGACTGAAAGTGGCTTCATCAAGTCACGCCATATTGACGACAAAGCGAGTGTTGCCATCCTGCTTGGCGTACTGAAATCGCTCTGCGAAACAGGGGAGAAGCTGCCGTACACTACACACTTTTTCATCAGCAACAATGAAGAAATCGGCTACGGTGGCAATTCCAGCATCCCAGCCGATGTCGTGGAGTATCTGGCTGTGGATATGGGAGCGATCGGCGATGGACAGACGACAGATGAATATTGTGTCTCCATTTGTGCCAAGGATTCCTCTGGACCGTACCATTACGGATTGCGCACACATTTGACCAAGCTGGCAGAAGCAAACGGTTTGAACTATCAGGTCGATATTTATCCTTACTACGGCTCGGATGCGAGTGCGGCGCTTCGTGCTGGATACGATATCGTGCATGGACTGATTGGACCTGGTGTCGATGCTTCCCATTCCCATGAACGGACACATAAAGAAGCACTCGACAACACAGCGAAGCTCGTTATGGCATACCTCCAATCAAAAGAACTGCAAGCATAGGAGGACCGTATGGGCAATATGTATCAGTGGGCCGATTATTACGATTTGACGCAGCACGGCGTAAACGGAGACGTTGAATTTTATATGGAGCAGGCCAAACTCGCCGGAGGCAAAGTACTCGAGCTTGGGTGTGGCACAGGACGGATTTCGATTCCGATGGCCCAGGCAGGCATTGACGTTACCGGAGTCGACCTATCCCAGGAAATGCTGGCCAAAGCAGAGAAAAAGGCACAGGAGCAGGGAGTCGCGACTGGTTTGAAGCTATTGCAGGGGGATATGCGCCAGTTTGATCTGGGTGAGTCCTTTTCGCTCATCATGATTCCATTCCGTTCGTTTCTACACCTGCTGCACATCCAGGAGCAAATGAAAGCTCTGACCTGCATCCGAAAGCACTTGGCGCCAGGCGGCAAATTCGTGATGAACGTGTTTGTGCCCAAGATGAATCACTTTCATGAAGAAAGTGAGAAGATGTCCTTGCGTGGAACCTACAAGCTACCGTCGGGTGAGGAAGTAGCGATGTGGGATTATACTCGCTATGACCACTTCCAGCAATTGTCTGAGGTGACCCGGATCTACGAGCGCTCAAATGCACAGGGGTTGGTGACGGAGCGAGTCACGGGACGTTTTACACTGCGTTACATTTTTCCTGCAGAGCTGCATCATCTGCTGCGCTTGAACGGATTTAAGGTCAAAGAGCGATATGGCTCGTTTGCCAAGACGCCGTTTGATGCCGGCAGCTCGGAATTGATTATCGTCGCGGAAGCTTTGTAAGGTCGATTGCCTAAGAAATAGGGAATGAGGAGGGAAATGGATGAAGATTTATACGAAATCGGGAGACAAAGGGGAAACCTCGCTGGTAGCGGGTGTCCGCGTACCCAAATTCGCAGACCGTGTGGAGGCCTATGGAACGTGTGACGAAGCAAATTCACAAATCGGGCTAGCTTTATCCCTTTTGCC
Organism: Brevibacillus sp. NRS-1366; assembly: GCF_050467985.1. Taxonomy (NCBI): domain Bacteria; kingdom Bacillati; phylum Bacillota; class Bacilli; order Caryophanales; family Paenibacillaceae; genus Brevibacillus; species Brevibacillus sp. NRS-1366. Next base: position 58,628 of record NZ_JBITPN010000038.1, read on the forward strand.
AGAATCAGATGAGTGGAAAGAGCTGCACGATGTTTTTCATATCATTCAAACCAAATTGTTCCATGTAGGAGCGGAGCTGGCGACACCGGAAGGAAAAAAAGTGGGCTGGCCGATTGCCGAAGAAGACGTTACGTTCCTGGAAGAACAGATTGACACGCTCGATGCTGATCTACCGCCGCTGACCAACTTCATTCTGCCCGGAGGACATCCTGCGGCTGCTGCATTCCATGTTTCTCGTACCATCGTCAGAAGAGCGGAGCGCAAAGCCGTTCATGTAGCGCAGCAGGAACAAGTCAACAAAGCTGTTGTCAAATATCTCAACCGCTTGTCCGATTATCTGTTTGTTGTTGCTCGCCATGTGAACAAACAAGTCGGTGCCCAGGAAAAAACGCTGCATGAGTCGTGAACTGCTGCAGATTGTTGAAAAATCAGACATTGCATACAAAAGCATTATGACGCAAACCACGCTCATCTATCAGTACCTGTTACAGAAGGGCAAAAGGCAGAGGCAATCGTGAATGAGGTCGTCACCTTTTTTGAGGAGAAGGGAATTTTTCCACGCTTGTACATCTATCATTCGGAAAATCAAGATAGGTTGTTGGAAGTGTTGCAACGCCATGGCTTTCGGATTGAATCTTTGCCCTCGTCCATCCAGTTGTGGCAGGATGAGTTTGCGGTAGTTGACCCGTCACCTAGTATCACGATCGAGCCTGTCACCATGGACAACTACAACGATTGCCTGCTTGTGGAGTCTGTACCAGAGCTTGGCGGAAGAGAAATGCCTTTCAACATTATTTGCTGCGCGTAGATGGTAAGGCTGCCTCGTCACTTTGCTTGCTACGGTTAGGAGAGATTGTGCGGATTGAAAATGTGGCAACACTCCCTGGGTATCGAGGACGAGGTCTTGTTGGCTACCTCCTTCGACACGCGCAGGAGCTGTTTGTTCGATCTGGTGGATCTGAGCTCTGGGTGTGCCCGATTAATGAACGGGTGGAGAGGGTGTACAGCCGCTATGGGTTCGTAACGGTTGGCCAAATTCCTTTCCTGCACGCGTTTCGTGGCGGTAAAGGGGTCTTGGAAATTCGGTAATGATACTAGTCATGTGAAAATCCCCTGCTCTAACACAGGGGATTTTTTTCGGAAAAAACAGTAAGCGAAAGGGTGTATGCAGTGAAGACGATCGCTCGTGCATTTGTTTACTCCGTATTACTCAACATGTTGTATTATTTGACTCTGCCTCTCATCAGCGGGCTTCTCCTCACATGGCTATATGTGCCCGACGTTGTTTCATCGTATGACTCCGTCCAATACTTGCAACAGGAAGTGGCGTTTGGACAAGTGAGCGATACATCCTTTATTTGGTGGAAAAGCACACCGCTGACACTTGTTCTTGGCATGGTGATGAGTCTGGCGTTCATGGGAGCAAAATGGCGGAGAGGTCAACAGCGAGCTTATCGCAGGTAAGTAGCGATCCCCTCTTGAAAGGGGATTTTCGTCGTAGGGAACGTTTCGTACAGGAGCTCCCCGTCTTCGCAGGCGTTTCCTTCCAGCAGCATGGTCAGCTGCGTATTGGTAATGGGGAAAAAGGGGAATCCTTCCATCATATTGATCACAGGCTTCATCAATCCGAGGGGGATATGCATTTTTCGTACCCTCTTTTTCCCGATTGCGTCTCCGATGGCATCCAGAATTTGTTCATAGGTGAGTGGAGCGGGTCCGCCGGTTTCGTAGATTTGATAGGTGGATGCAGGCAGCGACAGGGCTTGGACGAACACGTCTGCCACAGTGTCACGAGCCACGGGCTGCAATGGATAAGCACCGCTTCCAATCACAGGAGTAAGCGGCAAGCGTACCAATTCGGCCAGCATGTTTACGAATGCATCTCCTGGTCCAAAGATGACGGACGGACGAAAGATGACGTATGGTATTCCGCTTGCCCGAACAAGCCCTTCTGCCTCGTATTTTGTCAGGTGATAGGCGCTTGTCGCATTTTCCCGGGCGCCGAGAGCACTCATATGAACGAATCGGGTAATGCCTGCCCTTTTCGCTGCCTCCAGAACGTTTTTGGTTCCTTCTACATGAACACGCGTAAACGTCAGGCCCTTCCCCGGCTGTTCCCGAATGATTCCGACTAGATGAATGACAGCATCACAGCCGTCCATTGCCTGAGCCAGGGAATCTATATCAAACAGATCGCCTGTCGCTTCTGCTATGTATGGTTGCGTGGCCTCGCTGTGTTCACGCTTTCCTTTTGAGGATGGTCTCGTCAAACAAACGGTATCAAAGCCGCCTGCTTGCAACCGTTCCACGATGCCCCTCCCCACAAATCCACTGCCGCCAGTCAGGAATACTTTCATTCGAATCCCCTCCCGTAAAATTCTTCCAAGCCCATTGTACCTCATGCAAGGTCCGCCATGCCAAGCGATCTTCTTCCTGCTAATTGCCGAGTTGACGCAGATCGGTATAATGTAGGGAAAAGGGGGAAATATCTATGGCACAACGCAAAGTACCCGTCGCGGAAATTTTGGATACCCTGCAGCAATTGTATCCGGACGCGCATTGTGAATTAAACTATACGACCCCGTTTGAGCTCTTGATCGCCACCATTCTATCGGCGCAGTGTACAGATAAACGGGTGAATGAAATAACCGAACCTATGTTTAAGAAATTGAATCAACCCGAGCATTATCTTCATTTGACACAGGAAGAAATGGAAGAGCATATAAAAGGGCTGGGATTGTATAAGAATAAGAGTAAAAATATACTCGAGACCTGTCGAATTTTGTATGAAAAGTACAATAGTGAAGTGCCGCAAACGCATGCGGAGCTGGAAGCATTGCCAGGCGTCGGCAGAAAGACGGCCAATGTGGTGCTGTCCAATGCGTACGGGATTCCCGCTATTGCCGTCGATACGCATGTATTTCGGGTAGGCAATCGGTTGGGGATTGCCAAGAGCGACAACGTCGATGAAGTAGAACGCCAGTTGATGAAGCGCATCCCGCGTGAAAAGTGGTCAGATGCTCACCATTGGCTGATCTGGCACGGCAGACGGGTATGCTCGGCGCGCAATCCGCAGTGTGGACAATGCTCGCTAAAGTCTATGTGCAAATTTGCGCTCGCTGAAGCCAAAAAGGCGAAACCAAAGCCCGTCGCAAAGAAAATGGCCAAGGCGAAATCCTGATTTCCACGTTCTTCATGGTCAACTTCCGCGTAATGGATATTGACAGTTTTCGCTGACTAGACGTACACTTATTTAAAGTAATTCTAATCAATGACAAAGAAATGAATCTTTTTTTGTCTTGCGAAAGACTGTGGGGTGTAACAATATGGCACAGCGTGTGGAAAAAGCTGTTGAAATCCTCAAGAATACCGGGGTTCGGATGACACCTCAGCGCCATGCGATTTTAACGTATTTGCTCGAGACGATGACTCACCCGACGGCTGATGAAATATACAAAGCTCTCGAAGGCAAATTCCCTAATATGAGTGTTGCTACGATCTATAATAATCTGCGGGTTTTTAAAGATGCAGGATTGGTTACGGAGCTCACCTACGGGGATGCGTCCAGCCGTTTTGATGCCAACGTGGAAGAAGATCACTATCATGCGATCTGCTCAAGCTGCGGGGCGATTAGAGACTTCCACTTCCCTTACTTGCGGGATGCGGAAGAATCGGCTGCAAAAGACATCGGTTTTCGTGTTACGGGACATCGTATGGAAGTATATGGAATTTGTGAGTCCTGTCAAAAGAATCCCCACTAAAGATTCGCTTTATCAGATAAGTACCTTCTGCAACAACCGGATGACCAGTTGATGCGGGAGGTGTTTTTCTGTCGCCAGGTGTAACGTTTTGGCTTCTCAAACGTCTCTCTTACTGGGAGCTTGTTCAAGATTTTCCAGAATGCTAAAGGTTGTGAATGGATTGAATGTCAGATATGATCGGAAAAATAAGAATGAACGATATAAAAAGATGGATGTTCCTTTACCGGTGCGTTCCATCGGGAGGAGGTCGAGGCCATGAGTTTGGCAGTGGGAATGGCTCCTCGTCCTAGACGGAGAAGGAGACGAACAATGCGCTTTCTCTTATCGCTTATCCTCTTTTTCGTCGCAATATTCGGTGGGATCTACTGGTTTTTCGTGCTGCGGGCATCTACGGAGCACGTCCTGCCGTACGATGGGGACAAGAAAGTGATTGTATATGAAGGCTCGCGAACCGATTCATCCTATTTGCTGGAATCTGAACAGATTCTTTTGCCCTTCGAATTTTTAAAGGAGAAGATAGATCCGGCCATCTTCTGGGATGAGCCTACGCACTCTGTCATTGTAACGACAAAAGACAAGGTGCTGCGCATGGAGAGCGGCGAAGTGGTTGCCTATCTCAACAAGCAGCCGGTGAATCTGCAAGTGCCTGTGAAAGAAGTAGACGGGATTCGCTATGTACCGCTTGACCCTTTGGAGAAGCTGTATACTTTTTCTTTTGAGCGAAAAGAGGATACCGATGTACTCGTAGTGGAGAAAGATGGCTATGAGATCCAACAGGCAAACGTCATTTCAGATGATCAGAAGCAAATGGTTCGTGTAGGTGCCTCGCACCGAACTCCGATTGTCGCCGAAGCAGCAGCGGGAGAGATTGTCGATGTTCTGAGAAAAGAGGACGACTGGTATCGCGTCCTGACTGCATCTGGTATCGCGGGATTTCTCCCTGCAAAGGCTGTTGATTTTACGAATGTTCGCAAAGTCAGCCGGGGTCATCCCGCAGAGTCTGAACCTTATACGGTTTGGAAGCCTGAAGGGAATAAGATAAATCTGGTCTGGGAGCACGTAGTAAATCGTAATCCGAACATTTCTACGATTGGGGCATTGCCAGGTGTCAATGTCGTTTCACCTACATGGTTCGAGATGAAGGATGCAGAAGGAACGCTTCTGAATAGGGCCGATTCGGCCTACGTAAAGTGGGCGCACCAAAGAGGCTACAAGGTGTGGGGTTTGGTCACCAACGGATTTAATCCTGATTGGACAAAATCGGTTTTGAGCAGCTTTGACAAACGGGATAAATTGATCGCCCAAATCATCCACTATGCCCATATGTACAACCTCGATGGAATCAACATTGACTTTGAGAACGTATACCTCGAAGAAAAAGAGCGGCTAGTCCAGTTCGTTCGGGAGCTGACGCCTTACCTGCATCAACAGGGGGTGACAGTTTCAATTGATGTAACGATCAAATCAAATGCAAAAACGTGGTCGATGTTCCTTGATCGCAAAGCACTGGCGCAAGTGGTGGACTACGTAGCTGTCATGACCTATGACGAGCATTGGGCGGCCAGTCCGAAGGCAGGCTCTGTCGCTTCATTGCCATGGGTGGAAAGAGGTTTGCAGGGAGTCCTAGAAGAGGTGCCGAATGAGAAGCTGCTGCTCGGTGTTCCATTTTACACGCGGTTGTGGACGGAAGCGAAGCAAGCAGACGGCAAGATCAAGGTCAGCTCGAAGGCATTGTCAATGACAAGGGCCCAGGAATGGATCAAGGAGCGCAAGCTGACACCAAAGCTTGATGAGGCGTCGGGCCAAAACTACGTCGAGTACAAAGACCCGAAAGACGGAAACGTATATAAGATGTGGCTCGAAGACGTCAGTTCTATGCAAAAACGAATCGACATCGTAAACAAATATGATTTGGCCGGAGTTGCTTCCTGGCGTCGTGGATTTGAAGTGCCAGAAATTTGGCAAGCGATCGAGGAAAGCTGGGACGGCCCACAATCCACTGAGAAACCCTCATAAAAGATATAGAAGAAAGCCACCTGCTCGTCCGATCAAGGGAGTGCGCAGGTGGCTTTTTGTGTATGGATTGTAATAGATACATATTATGTCTGGTTTTGTTGAGGCTGTCCATCCTCTAAACGCAGAGGTTGTCCACAAAACATACAGGCATCTTCTTTGCCGAGCATCTTCGTTACTTTTTGGCACGAAGGGCACTGTACTTGTGGAGCGGATGTGGAGACCATTCCGGAAATCATAAACATCACCGTACTGCCCATGGTCAGTATGAAACCGATAATCAACAGCAGGGTCATGAAAATGTAAGACCCTTTTAACAGGCTGCCGAGAAAAGGAATAAAGTCCAAATATCCTGCAAAAAAAGCATAACCTGTATACATCAGCAAAATGCCGATTACCATGCTCCAGTTTCCCCAAGTTCGCATCCGTTTGATCTTGCTTAGGCGCTCAGTATTTTTCATCATCATTCCTCCTATCCTACAGTATAGCACACAAAGGATTTGTCTGTTGACAAGCAGGAAAAGGACAAATCGTGTAGAATCATTAAGTTCAACCCAGGGGCAGGGAGGAAAAAAGCATGAACATAAGGCCAGATGAGAATCAGCAAACCTATCTTGAGATGCTCCAAAAACGCTTGGATGTGCAAGCGGTGCTGATTTTGCCTGATTCGGATATGCTTGTTCCATTCCGCGAGGGAGCCTTCTATATAGTTGTGGTCAATCAGCTGGACGTTGATACAGCGATTAGACGTATGCGGATTTCGAAGCAGATCATTGTCGAACAGCAGATTAGTACCTGGCACTTGGAAAAGGGAGCTGCTTGTGGTTTCGATGAGCGGCTTGCAGCGATGCTGGGGAAATCTGAAATTGTCTGGGACAAAGACGGGTATATGAAGCAAATGAAGCAGCGACTTTGTCGTCTTCCCGAATCTCTTCAAAAGAAATTCATCTGCAGAGAGTATTCGCGGCTGCTCCGTTTTTGTCATGAAACAAAGGAGAGGTTGCAGCGGGGAGTAGCCCTGGACGCGTATCATTCCTTGATTCAATCTCTTCATTCTTGGGCTCGACTCATTGTGTATCAAGCGGGAGAGCCCCCCCAGACAGCATTATGGTCTCAAGTGAAGCAAATGGACTCGTCTGTGTACAAGTTGTATGAGGAATTATCGTATAATGCAGAGGCTTTGGAGAAACGGATTGAACTCCTTTTGCTTGCGATGGAATTTTGGATTACTTCTCGAATGAAAGAGTCCGTGAGGTTTTTGATTGAAGTGATGGAGAAAAAGAATGGACCGTGGAGTCTGCAAGAGCTGATGAGTCATCCTCTGATTCAGGAGGCGGAAATCGAGATTCCGTTGCTTGTAGATAAAATGGTGCAGCGGTCATTGATCCAAGAAGTAGCGTATTCGGAAGGCGAGAATAGCGATAAAGAGATTTGTTTTATATTGTTGGGGTAAAATTTTTTAAATACTGTTGACTTCTTGTTTTGATCCATGCTATATTTACAAACGTCGCTGCTGCACGAACAAAAAAATAGCAGCGAAGAAATGAAAAAACCACTTGATTTCTTGGGTGAAGATGTGGTAAATTAAAAGAGTCGTCTCTGGGCGACGGATTCACAAAAAATGCTCTTTGAAAA
>NZ_JBITPN010000039.1:0-38968 GCF_050467985.1 Brevibacillus sp. NRS-1366
AAGGACTTTTTAGACAGCCCCATTGTAGGAAAGCATTAGTTCTTTTACGTATTCTTTTAATTCCTCTCTCAAAAAAAGGGGATCTACCAACTCGCATTCCTTGCCAAAGCTCAAAATAAATTTGAGCAATCCATCCTCGTGCGGGAATTGATCCACCACGATATACTGGTTATCTTCTGTCCGATGAATCGCTTCTTTTTGAAAATACTCGGTCAGTTGCTCACCTATTCGATTGGAGAACTTTAATGTGACCTGAATGCCTCGCTTATTGTAGCTCTCCTCAATGATACGCTCAATCTCTTCCTTGGAAGTCACTTTTTTTTCGAAGCGATTGCCCGTCCTCAAATTCCTGATTCGAACGAGCTTGAACCGTCTGTAGTCGTTTCTTGTCCTGCAAAAAGCAACCAGATACCACTGACCAACAAAAAAAGAGATTTGAACCGGTTCTACTACTCGTTCGGAATACTCCATGCTTCTGTTGATATAATCGAAGACCAAGAGTTTATTTTCTTCCATGGCTTTATTCATCAGAAACAAATAATCCTTCAATTCTTTTTCCATACTGAAATGGGACATATGAATGCTCTACTTATCCGTATGATTTTTTTCCTGTCTATACGTATTCTCCATCTTTAGAACAATATCATTAAACTTCTCGTTTTTTCCGAATAGAAAGTGGAGGTTATTCATGACTGCCATGAACGTTTGGGCTTCCGCTTGATTTAAAAAAAAGATTGTCTACCTGAAAGTTTTCCATTAGATAATAGCCTCCACCGCTGCCACCGATGGATGCAATCGGAATGCCTGCTTCGCCTATTTTTTCGATATCTCGGTATATAGTTCGCAAGGATACTTCAAAATGCTCCGCAAGCTCTTTGCCTGTAACCATCCCTCTTTTTGAGATAATGAGTAACATGGAGAGTAATCGGTCTACTCGCATTTATGTGTACGTTTCCCCCCGAAACCAATTTACTGCGTCGCTTCCCAGTTGGCGATTTCCTCCCGTACCCGCGGCGCCACTTTTGTCCCCAACAGTTCAATTGCCTTCATGACATCTTCATGAGGCATGGTGCCGACTGGTACATGCAGCATAAAGCGGGTCACACCCACTTGTTTCCGAAGGTGAATGATCTTCTGAGCCACCGTTTCCGGATCACCTACGTACAATGCTCCTTCAAAGCTGCGTGCAATATCAAAGCTTGCCCGATCATAATGCCCCCAGCCTCGCTCCCGTCCAAGCACGTTCATGACTTGCTGCGTAGAAGGGAAAAACTTATCAGCCGCGGTCTGGGTGTCCTCTGCGATGAAACCGTGGGAATGGGACGCAACAGACAGCTTGGATAAATCGTGACCTGCCTTGGCTGCCGCTCTCTTGTACAGCTCGACAAGCGGCGCAAACTGAACCGGACGCCCTCCGATAATCGCGAGAACGAGCGGCAGTCCCAAGAGCCCCGCGCGGATGACAGAATCCGTATTTCCGCCGCTGCCAATCCATACAGGCAAAGGTTCCTGCACCGGACGTGGATATACTCCCAGATTTTGAATAGCCGGCCGATGCTTGCCTCGCCAGGTTACTTTCTCAGACTCTCGTATTTTCAATAGCAAGTCCAGCTTCTCTTCGAACAGCTCATCGTAGTCATTTAAATCATAACCAAACAGTGGGAACGACTCGATAAAAGAACCTCTGCCCGCCATAATCTCTGCACGCCCGTTGGAGACTGCGTCAAGTGTCGCAAAATCTTGGAATACGCGGACAGGATCAGCGGAAGAAAGCACAGTGACCGCACTTGTCAATCGTATCCGTTTCGTCTGTGGTGCAGCCGCGGCAAGCACAATCGCTGGAGAAGATGCTGCATAATCTTTGCGATGGTGTTCCCCGACGCCAAAGACATCGAGCCCTACTTGATCTGCCAGTACAATTTCCTCAACCACTTCGCGCAGTCGCTGTGCATGACTTATCACCTCACCGGTTTGTACGTCCGGTGTTGTCTCTACAAATGTGCTCAGACCTATTTCCACTGGTACTGCCCCCTCTTGCATGTCTTGTTCTCCTTATTTCTTCGGAGAGAAAATCTATTTCATTGGCAATATCTCTATTTTGAGACTTTTCTCCGTAAATTTCAAGCGGACCAACTGCCGGAGTGTGCAATGTAAGGCATCAACATAATCGGAAACACAAGTGGGTAGTTTAATCCATAGAAATGAATAGGAACGAGGTGCTCTGCTTGAATACAGAAGATGCAATCTGGACTGCTTTAGAAGATGTGATTGACCCTGAAATAGGGGTGAATATTGTTGATCTCGGACTGGTCTATGAAGTTGATGTTGATGACAAAGGCCATGCTGACATCGAAATGACTCTGACCATTCCTGAATGTCCACTGGCCGATGATATCGTAAAAAATGTGAAGGAAGCAGCCGGGACCATTCCTGGGATCAAAGACGTGAACGTTGCACTTGTATGGGAACCGAAATGGAGTCCGGCAAGAATGAATGACCGTGCCAGAGATGAGATTCGTTCACGAAACAGGCTTGTGTGAGATTGCCCGGGAAAGTAAGCTGCTATTATCTTTAGCTTGCTCGGCTATTTTTCCGGAATGTTTCGCGATCACTTTTTAAAGAAACCGCGTTTTAACGAATATATGAATATGCTGGCTGCAGGTATCTTTCTTGCATTACGCCTAAAGCTCTTAACAACGAAATTTCCTCCCTTTTGAGAACGCAAAAAAGACGCCGAATATTACCGGCGTCTGCATTTACGTTGTATAAACGAAATCTGCAATGATAGGATGATCTATATTGCACATGTTACTAGAAGTAGGCTAAAAGTACCGGCACCTGTTTTCGATATGAATTTTGCTTGCCAAAAAAAGGGCAGACTAATCCCGTTCCAAGCAAATCCCCAAGCAAAATAGGTGATTTTACCAATTGCCGTTCATTACGAAAACAGAACAGGTAGCCGCAGCACCCATTCTTCTCCCATACGCTCGCCTGTCTCTACAAAACCGATGCTTCGGTACAGCTGAATGGCAGAGTGATTGCCCGAATACACGGTGAGGCGAATTTCCCTGCATTGGGAAAACCGATTAGTGATGTACCGGGTCATCTGCTGCAGAGCTGCCCTCCCGTAGCCTTTTCGTTGGTATTTGGAATCAATCAGGAATCCGTTGATCCAATACATATCTGTCGTTTCCTCCACATAGGCATGCATGATAAAGCCGACCATCGCCTCTTTATGGTAGATGGCAAAAGGCAAATATTCTACCTGATCGCCATCTGGTTTTATGTGCACTTTTGCTAGGGAAACCGCCACTGTAGGGACAAAGCTGCTTTGCTCCTGATTCACTTTCAGCTCAAGCGCCTCTAGCCAGTTTTCCCGTGTAACGAGGGTCAAGGTAATATTCATAGGTTGGGCTCACCGCCTGCTGGAATAATTGATGTGCTGGCTGCAATCTCAGAAGAGTCCCGATCCGGTATCACAAACGACACCGTTGTGCCTTCGCCCAGCTTGCTCTTGATGGACAAGCCTTTACCGTACATTTGCGTCAATCTTCGGTTCGTGTTGGACACGCCAATTCCGCTTTTGGCATTCACGGTGTGACCCAGAATCTCCCGAACTTTTTCCTCGTCCATTCCTTTGCCGTCATCTTTTACCTCAAAGTGAGTCGAGCTTCCTCGGCGAACGATTCGAATCTGAACGGTTCCCCCCACCAATCGGCTAAGCAGGCCGTGCTTGACCGCATTTTCGACCAGCGGCTGAATCGTAAGTGGAGGGATAAGCAATTGAATAGTTGGATCCACGTCCCATTCAACGGATAGCCTGTCTGGGAATCGCTCTGTTTCAATGTACAGATAGGCTTTGACGAGCTCCAGCTCATGGGAGAGCGCCACCTGTTCCCCCGAATTCAGGAAATCAAAGCTGATATGCAAATACGATGTAAAAGCTTCTCCCAGTCTACGCATTTTCTTTGTATCAATGTCACTCAAAGCCATGATCGAGCTGAGCGTGTTGAATAAAAAATGGGGGTGGATTTGTGCCTGCAAGTAGGCTGCCTCCATTCGCAACCGTTCATTGATCGTTTGCTTTAAAGTAGTTAACGACCAGACGCGGTATTTCAGTTCCATGGCGTCAACGGGCTTTGTAACGTAGTCGTTTGCCCCTGACAAAAATCCGGTGTACACGTCCTCTTGCTGGCTACGGGCGGTCAGCAGCAAAATCGGAAGCTCCGAAATGTTGAAGTGTTCCCTTATTTTTTGTGTCAGCTCGTACCCCGACATATACGGCATCATGACATCTACGATGAGTAAGTCCCATTGCTTTTTACCCAGCAGCTCCAATGCCTCTTTGGCAGATGTGCATGTGGTGACGTTGTACTGCGTGGAGGGAATGATGCTGGCGATTACCTTTAAGTTGACAGGGTCATCATCAACCGCGAGTATATTTGGCTTCCCTTCGGCGACAGATGGAGCAGCGGATTGCAAAGCAGCCCACACACTGTCCGACCCATCCTGAAAAAATTCGTTATTTGGCGCGATTACATCGGTTCCGTCCACGTGCTCATGAGCTAGGCTCTGTTCGGATGAAAGGCTCGCCCTAGTGGCAAAAGGAAGCTGGAAACTGAATACGGAACCTTTGCCGAGTTCCGAATGAACAGTCAGCTCACCCCCATGGAGTTCTACCATTTGCTTGCAAATGCTAAGCCCAAGACCGATTCCTCCACCATCGCTAATACCATGATAACCCTGCTCATATGGCAAAAAGATGCGCTCCTGCGTTTCTTCATCCATGCCAGCTCCCGTGTCGGACACATGAATGACGGCCTGCCCATTCCTCGCTTCGGCTGAGATAACGACAATTCCTTCCTCTGTGTATTTCAGCGCATTATGCAATAAATTAAACATGACTTGTATCAGTCTTTTTTCGTCAGCGAGCACAAGCGGAAGCGAATCCGGAATGTCTATTTTCACTTGAATGGGCTTCCCATCCACTAAATAGGTGAGCATACTGACGACACCAGAAGCCACAGATTGAAGTCTTAGCGGCTCCTTGTTCAGCTTGATGTGCTTGTCCTGGAGCCGAACCACATCGAGCAGATCGTCCAGCAAATGGGCCATCCGACGACTGATCGTAATTAGCAGCTCCATATCCTCTTTACTTCTAGCGTTCATTACCTTTGATTCATTGGCGACGACATTTTGAGCAATATTCATAATGCCGTGTAATGGTGTTCGCAATTCATGAGACGTATGCGCCAGAAACTGGTCCTTCAGCTTGTCGGACTTTTTCAGATGTTCATTGAGCTTGGCATTTTCCTCTGCATTTCGAAAGTATCGTTTAAACCAATAGGCCGAAAAACCGACAATGGCAGCAATGATGTCGAAGGGGTAATATATCGAGTGGGTAAACAACCCCCAGAGAACACTGGACAAAATGCTCATAGCAGCAAACAACAAAAAGATAGCGTCATGATAATTTTTGCCGAGCATTTTGCTGATCAAATAGACAAACCACACAATGGGTGCCAAATAAAACAGGGAAAATGCTCTCGCTTCGATAGTCATATAAACAAGCTCCACTGGCGCGATCAGCATAAACAGCGAATAGACACTGAGTGAGGAAAGGTACGTCCGAAACAGTTTTACACCTGTTGCTTGTTCAGATAAATATCTACCCATTAGCAGTATGAAAAAGGACACCCACATATAAGAAAGCAGCCTGACCTTTACCCCCCACGAGTAGTCGAGAGGCAGCCAAATCAACAGGATTCTATCGTGATCGGACACGATTGAAATGCTAACGCAAAAGAGCAGCAAGAAAAAGGTAAGAAACCCTTTTTGCCTCGGATTGAACGAATACAAAATGGCGGCATACAATCCATGCAGCATCAAGATGAGGAAGGTCGCAAGCTGTAATCCGATGGAATACATGCGTTCATAGTCTATCGCTGCCTGCGATCCGAAGCGTATCGATTTCATGATCCCGCCTTTTTGCGGATGATGATAGTTCGCTACCTGTATAAGCAGTTCGATTTCCTTTACATCTTCTGCCAAGTAAGAGGCTGTATAGGAGGTCACCCCTGGCTTATACGCTGAAGCTTGCGCCGCAGGGACCCCGAATGCCGCTTCCGTTTTACCGTTAATTTCTACAACAGAAGACGCCTCAATCTTTTGAATCCAGAAAGCGTAGGGTTGATTTAACGGTTGATCGACCAGTATGCGCAGCCGGTATGTCCCGTAACCAAACGAGGAAACAGAGCCATCGGGAAAAGCACTGCTCCAGTCCCCGGGGACCTCAACATATTGCGAGTCTTGCCTTGATTTCTTCATTATATCTCTTTGTGAGAGAAGGGCTTTGGGGTAAAACTCCCACTCGCCATCCAGTGGAATGGACCGTGAACTCTCAAAATCCCACCCGCGCATGTCAAGGACTCCTTGCTTCACTACAGGGTGCTCCGGAGTTGCAAAAACGTTGAACCAGAAGAACCACCTCAGACCAAGGAGAAAGGAAAGAGACATGAGGATGATTCCAGTGTATTTCAAAATAGTCTTCAAAGACTGTCGCGATGTATGATTTCGTATCCATGTCATAATAAGAATGCTTTCGACATTGCTTTGATTAATCCTGTTTAAATTATTTCCTTCTTACAGCTCCGCTCGTCCATACCGGATCGCATAGGCATAATCACTTCGTCCGTTTTCCTCTGCTTTTCTTGCCGCCAGCTCGAAATCATACGGACTAAACTATGCTCAATTAACCAGGAAGCGCCATGCGGTTTTACCGTCACGTACTTGGCATGAGGACTATTTGATTCCATCGAATGACGGTGCGGTGTTTCTTCAAAATAAGCCGGAAGACCGACGCTTCCCGGGTTCACGATTAAATCGGGTCGATGGGGCCGAACAGCGTATCTCCCAAATTCACAATGGTTGGAATCCCCTTAGCATCAATGTCATGCAGCACAGCTTCCAGGGCGTAAGCATTGCTGTGGATGTCGGAGATGACGGCGATGGCGGAAAACAGGACAGACAGTTCCCCTTGCCTATCTCTTATGCGAGGGATTCCTTGGAGACGAGTATCCGAAAATTCAGTCGACTCAAGCCGACTTGCTTTCAAAAATTTTTATAAAAACGTGAGAGGGGGGCTATCCCCTTTTCGTCTATAGTAGTGAACAAACAAAAAGGAACGGCTGCGCAGCACCCTTTTTGCAAGGAGGTAACAACATGCAAGACGATCGGGAGATCATTGCGGAGGTTCTTCAGGGAAACAAAGGGGCTTATGCTCTGATCGTCAACAAATACAAGGGAAAAATCGCTTCTATTCTCCAAAGATCGTTAGGTCACTCTCACGAGGCTGAGGACATTGTGCAAGAAGTCTTTATCAAGGCGTACTACAGTCTGCCTGATTATCGACCAAACCACTCATTCTCCGCTTGGCTGTATCGGATCGCCATTAATCGAGGAATTGATGAATTACGCAAGCGAAAACGGACGCCTTTTGTTGCCGAAATGAATGTGGATCTAAAAGATGAGTGTCCTGTCCCAGAGGATATCTATCTGGTGAAAGAACAACGCAATGGTTTGCGTCAGCAGATGATGGTACTTGATAAGGAGCATAGAACGCTCTTGGATCTTCATTATCTCCAGCATCTCAGCTACAAGGAGATTGGCAACAAACTATCTTTATCCGTAGATACCGTGCGAATGCGCCTTTCCTATGCCAGAAAAAAGCTTCGAGAGCAGCTGATCAAAACGGAGAAAAAAGGAGGTAATCCGCTTTGAAGTGCGTTACGCAAGAGCTTCTGATCGCCTACATGGAAGACCATTTATCGCCAGTAAATAAACAGAAATTGGAAAGTCATCTTGATCATTGCACACATTGCCAACGACAGCTGGAGCAATGCATAGAGGCTCTGGAGCAAGAGAATAAATCGCCGTGGGGAAATTCCCTCCCAGAGAAATTTGACCAGAAGATTATTAGCGCGCTCTCCCCACATCCAGTGAGAGTTTTGAATCGTGCTACCCATACACAAAAATCACCGTTGTGGAAAAAAAGGAGTATAACCATCATGAAAAGAATGACACTTGCGGCCGCTGCCTTAACGGTTGTGGTATCAGGAGGAATGCTGATTTCTCCAACTTTTGCCGGTTACGTAAATGCCGCCTTTACGAGCAGCCCAATCGGTAAGGCCGATCCTGCGAAGTCCGTAAACACTTCTTTATTACAACAGTCTGACGACGAAGGTATTAAACAAGCGGTCCAAAACGGATTTGCTCAATCAGTAAATGTAAGCACGACCGATCAAGGAATCACGCTCGAAGTAACGGAGGTTGTCGCTGACCCTCTGCGAATCAACATGATTGCTTCCGTGAAAGATAACACGGGCAAGCCAATGCAGATATTTTGGCAGGATATGTACTCGGAAACCGATAACGAACCGATTTTTACATTCAAGGACAAACAAGGAAACGTTCTACAATCTGCTCATCCTTCTGGCACGGGAAAAGGAAAAGTACAAAACTCAAATAAAGATTGGCAAAGTTCACGAAGCGATAGTTTCCTTTTTTTGAATCATGAGCTAAGAAGCTATTTTGAAGATTTCAACAAGGTCCCCGACGAGCTAATCGTCGAATTCCATATCAAAAAAATGGCCGAAACAAAGGGAATCTGGAAGCTGTCCGTACCAGTTGACATGAAAAAAGCAAAAGCCGCGACGAAAACACACGAGATCAACAAGTCTTATACTACTCCTCAAGGACTCAAACTAGACGTAAAACAGATAACGTTTGCACCGAGCGGAGTGGAGATGGTAGTCGATCGAAACAGCACAGAGGACAACGGAAAAAAAGACTACAGCTATGAGCTTGTGGACGACCGGGGTACTGTCCTTGGCAGGTGGAATTCTAAAGAAGTGATGGGAAAAGCCAGGAAAACAAGCAATGTGAATGATCGCTTGAAATGGCGCAATACCTTGCCGCTTGAGAATGGGGTCAGAGACTTTCATTACTTCTACCCTATCGACCAGAACAAATCGATTACTTTCAAGCTGGGTTCCGTTTATACAGAAGAATCAGCAGCATTCCGTGCAAAACTCGACCTTGCCCTGCTAGAAAAGGAGCCTGTTACAGCAGAAGATCACGGGGATCGCTTCACTTTCAAAAAATATGTAAAGGAACCAGGGCATGCTGATGACAGATACAAAATGAATCCCGACGGATCGGCCACGAAGCAGGAGGGGTACCACCTGGCATTCGAGGGAATGCTCGGTGAAGATACAGCGCCGATGTACCCATTTGACGCCTATTGGTCCATCACAGACGAAAATGGCAAAAAATACGAAGATATAGCCTATATTATTGATCGATCCGATTATAAAAATGGAAGAGCGCAAATGGAAGGGGTGCTGTTCGTGTTAAATATTGATCCCCTTCCTAAACAATTGACCATCACGGCCACGAAAAGAATGATCGAGCACCGTAATGTAGACTGGGAAGTACCGATCCTGTCGGGGAAATAGGAGGCGCTACAGAGAATCAGTTTACAACCATTGCTGTCTTGAGTTGGCGGTACCCTGCGTACCGCCAACAACTCGTTTACGATTAGGTCAGCCCTAACATGCGCGGCACGAGCAATACCGCATCTTCCCAATAGGTAATAACGAACAGGATTACAATGGCCAGTACCAAAAACGGCATCGTTGCCTTGACCAATCGCTCGAATTTCAACTGCGCGATGGATGAGACGATAAACAGCCCGGTTCCAACTGGCGGCGTCAACAGACCAATCGTTAAATTGATACACATAATCACTCCAAAATGAATGGGATTAATTTGGAATGAAATAACGAGCGGCATAAGCACCGGCACCAAAATAATGAGCGCTGCAATGCCATCCAGAATCATGCCGAGCAGCAGCAAAAGAAGATTGACCAGCAGCAGGAAAACAAACGGACTGTCGGACAAGGATAGCATCGTGCTTGCAATCAACTGAGGAATTTGTTCAAACGCGATCATCCAGCCGAAAATGTTGGCCATTGCGATTAAAAAAGTGACCGTCGCTGTGCTGATGACGGTATTAATCAGAATCTCCGGCAGCTTGTTCAAACGCAATTCCTTATACAAAAAGGTTCCTACGAGAAACGAGACTACACAGGCAATCGCCGCTGACTCGGTCGCCGTAAACGCCCCACTTAATATTCCTACGATAATGATCACGGGCACAAAGAGAGCAGGCAACACTTGAACCGTGCTCCTCAGCGTCTCTCTGCCACTCGCACGCTTGCTTTTCGGGAAGTTTTGCTTGTACCCGACATATGCAATCAGTGAGATGAACCCCAGTCCATACATGATGCCCGGAATAATCCCGGCCATGAACAATCCGCCGATGGAGGTGCCTGACAATGTTCCATAAATGATGAAAATCATGCTTGGTGGAATAATCGGCGCCACGATGGATGAGGCCAGTGTCAGAGCAGAGGCGAATTCTTTCTTGTAGCCCTCCTTTTCCATTTCAGGAACCATCACCTTGCTCATCATCGCCGCCTGGGCATTGGCAGATCCCAGAATCGAGGCAAGAAACATGTTGGATACAATCGTTACATAAGCTAATCCGCCGCGAACATGTCCCACAAAAACCTTTGCGAATCGAACCAGCCTCGTGGTAATACCCCCTCCGTTCATCAATTCCCCTGCTAACATAAACAGCGGAATCGCCAACAGCCCGAAGTTCTCTAATCCCGAATAGAGTCGCATCGGCGTAGAAGTAAGCAGCGTCGTGTTTCCAACCAAAAAGAAATAGACAATCGTAATCATGCCAAGAACCAGGGAAATGGGAATGCCGATCAACAGAAAAAAGAGAAACAGCACAATAACCAATGTGGTCACCGAGCTTCCTCCTCTCGAAACATCTCGACAAAATTGGCCAGGAGATGAACCGCCGAACACGTCAGCCCGATTGGCACAGCACTAAACGGAATCCACATCGGCAAGAGGATGGCACTCGATTTTTGAAAAGCAACGCCTGGTGACAATACCCATTGATAGCTGTAGTACAGCATCAAAACAAGAAACAGCAGCATCAATATATGTCCAACGATCCCCATGAGCTTCTGTACCTTCACTGGGACATATTCCAGCAAAATGGTGACAGCCGCCTGGGACTTGATCTTCAGTCCCAAGCTGCCGCCTATAAAGCTGACCCAGATCATCAAGAACACAGATACTTCTCCCGCCCATGACAAGGGGGCATTCAATACGTAGCGAAAAACAACAGCGATAGCAACAATTATCGCCATAGCCAGCACGAGGATCATGGCGACATATTTTTCAATGATAGAAATGCCGTTGCTCAAAGTTTTCATCGGTTCCTCCCCTTCACCTGACTATTTTCGGAATGTGTCGATGAACTCCTGAATGAGGGGATCGGTCGGCCCGTATTTTTCATCAAATTTTTTGATCTGTGGTGAAAAAAGCGCTGGATCGATTTCATAAATCTTCATGCCTTTCTCTCTCAGTTGCTTTTTAAAGTCTTCTTCTTGACCTGCTCGTGTCGCGGCGGAAAAGTCAGCAGCAGCGGCAATCGCCTCCCGAACAATCATTTTGTCCTCGTCGGGCATTTTGTCAAAGGTAGACTTGCTTGCCATGGCGACAGCCGGCCAGACCATATGATTGGTCACAGCTCCATATTTGACAACCTCATAATATTTGTTCGTAATCGTGGCATCCAGGTCCATGTCCATGCCATCGATCACACCCGTCTGTACGGCGGAATACACTTCAGGAAGCGGGAGCCCCTCTGTCGATGCCCCTGCAGATTGGTAGAAATCTGTAAGCGGAGGGCTAGGTGTCACGCGTAGTTTTAGACCCGCCATGTCTTCCGGCTTAGATACTTCCTTGTCTTTAAACAGCATGACCCGTTGTCCCGCAAACAAATAATCCAGGCCCACTAGTCCCTGCTGCTCCAACGTGCCCAGAATTTTTTTGGAAACATCTGCTTTTCGTGCTTCATTGGCTGCTTGCAGGTCTTTAAAGGCATACGGTGTGAACCATGCTGCAAAAGACGGGGAACGCGAGCTCAAGTAAGCAGCCGTAATAAACCCGAAATCGACAGAACCTGCACCAATCTGCTGTACCATGTCTGCTTCCGTCCCCAATTGACTGGAAGGATAAATCTCCACCTTCATCCGCCCGCCAGAGCGCTTGTCCAGGTCTTCTTTAAATTTCTCCGCTGCCAGATGCCACATATGCGTAGGCGGTGTAATATGAGCCAGCTTGAAGGTATAGGTGGGTTTGGACTCCCCGCTGGAAGCTGAGGTCTGAGCAGTACCAGTTCCTGCTCCGCCCCCGCTACATGCAGCTGTCATGATAATCGTGAGAGATGCTGTTAAAACAGTAATACCCCATTTCTTCCATTTCTTCATTAAATGACCCCCTCTTTGGTAAGAATCCCAGCAATAATAGCTAGAATATTTAGAAATTTTTACCGTTTCTCATTTCGCATTTCATTCTACTAAAAAGGCATCCGTGACAATGTAAAGTCATTAACACGATTGGAGATTTTTTAAGAAATCAGAAAAATATGTAAACCAATTAACATCATTTCTGTTTTTCTTCAGATATCACCCATTTTCACTACGGAAACACTGTTAAGAACCCAGTCTCTTTTATATAATTGTGATAAATCAGTTCTGAAAATTTAGAATTAACCTGATACGACTTCGTGGTTTGACAACCGTGTGGGAAGGAGCGTTGGTAATGGTATGGTATCTCCATTTGAAACCGATTTGAAATGGGAAGCATTCTTGGAATTCGGCACCCGCCAATTTTTCAAAAGAAAAACAGCCATTTACGTGCAAGGAACGATGGGAGAAGGGTTTTATTATCTCCATCAAGGCCTAGTCAAAATTGTCACCTCTACCGTCAAGGGGAAAGACCGCCTGGTGAACATCGTGGTTCCTGGCCAGATCATGGGGCTCCAGTCCATGGATCAGCAAACCCACTTTACCACAGCGATCGCCGTAAAAAACGCGGTTGTCTATCATTTTTCCTGTAAGCAATTCCTCGAAATGCTGAAGGTGCGCCCTGAATTGCTGTCACTGCTAACCCAAACAATCAGCCAAAAAATGCGGATTCTTCTTGATGCGATTAATATGAAGGCGCTAACTTCGGAAGAACAAATCGCCCGCCTCCTACTCAATATTTGCGAAGACTTTAAAAACCACGAAGTTCAACTCAGCCAACAAGAGCTGGCTAATTGCGTCGGCCTCACCCGTATCACCGTATATAAAATTCTGAAGATATGGAAAGAAGAAGGGATTATTGAGATGAGAAATCGGACCTTTGTCATCAAGCGCCAAGATTTGCTGAAACTTCCGCAGCTCACGACCCAGACCGTAAGAACGGTATAACCGACCGTTTTCCCTCTCAACAGTGGACATGACGTGTTGACCACAAGCTTTCCCCCTTTTACTCTCATGAAAAGCGTCGAGCTGTTTCATTCCCTCCAAGAAGAGAGGCCGTCTCTCAAAGAAAAAGGTGAAAAATATGGCAAATCTGCGCTATCAGTGGACTCCGTACCTGATGTATGGCAAAAAGTATGAAATGGGCAAGCAGACAACAGTTTATCGTCAAGGCGAGTTGGGATCAGGATTTTATTATCTCGACAAGGGCGGGGTAAAGATTACTCTCTTATCCGATAACGGCCATGAGCGAACCATCGATTACGTCCCCATCGGTGGTTTGTTCGGCGAGCATGGTGCCTACAACGGGCCTTATCTGACATCTGCCATAACCATTTCCGCTTCCGTCATGTACTTTTTTTCTGACGAAGCCTTATCACGCGTTTGCCAGGACCACCCCCAAGCCGCGGTCATCTTCACCAATTCGCAGATATACAAGGTGCGCATCCTGGCCGAAATCATCGCGTTCCAAGACAGTCCGACCGAACAGCAAATGGCGAACTATTTGATCAAGCTGATGTCGGTCCATGAGAATGAAAATGTGCCGATTGATCAGACATCGTTTGCTCGATATATTGATACGTCGCGGATTACGATTAACAAGATTTTGCAGAAGTGGCGGCAGCAGGGGTTGATTGAGCTGTCTGAGCGGAGTGCCATTCGAGTGGTAGATTTGGAGGGGCTGCTGGAGATTGTGGGTCTATGACCCGCAAGAGTGTCCTTACGGGTCATCGTTCACCATAAAGCAGGTGGTTCCTTTCTTATGACACATATTCATTCTGGAGTATGCCCATGTGCACGAGGTCATGCCATTTTCCCTCTCGGAACAAAAGCTGGCGCGAAATGCCCTCATGCTTAAATCCGATCTTCTCGTACAGCTTGATCGCTTTTTCATTGAAGGAAAAGACGCGAAGCGATACCCGGTGCAAATTCATTTCCAGGAAGGCATAATCCAGAAGCAGCCTAAGCGCTTCGTTTCCATATCCTTTTCCCCAGAACTCCTTTGCCCCGATATCAATAATGCACTCGGCATTGCGGTTTTTCAGGTCGATTTGGATGAGCGAAGTAATGCCGATTGGGGTTTGTGTCTGCTTGTCTACAATGATGTAGCTTTTCGATGTAGTCGAACCTAAAATCACCTGACTGACAAACTCCCGCGTACCCTCTACTGTAAAGACATCCATGGACGGACTGGTTGTCCGCATGACTTCAGCGTCATTTCGCCATGTGTGATAGACGTCCACATCCTCCTCCGTCATTTTTCGAAGATAGACTCTCGCCGATTGAAATAACATCCTTGGTCAGTCCTCCTTTTCCCTGCTTTGATTCATTTCTTCTGGATTGGGCCTAGCATCTCTCTCAATGAAAACAAGAGAGCCTCCATCTGCTCGGACACCTTCGTTTTTTTGGGGCCCATATGTGCCGTATCCAGCATCAGGCCATCGATAAACGAGATCAGATAGCGGGAAACAGCCTCAACGGGAATGCGCGGCTGAAGCTCTCCTTTTGCCGCTCCTTGCTGGAAAAACTCCGTCAGTACATCGGCCATCCTCTCATAGCGAGTCGTGATATACGGATAGTTCTCTTCCTGATCACGGATGGACAAAAAGAACTCGGAATTCGCTTGCGACAGCGTCTGCTCAATTCTCTCGATCTCTTGCTGCTGCTTGTGGACCCACTTGGTTATTTGCTGCCACGTCGTTTCACCATCGCTCGGGCTGAAAAACAGCACCTCCTGTTGATCTTCGAATTGAAGCAGCTCCATGTACATATTCTCCAAATTATCGAAGTAGGCGTACAAGGCTCCTCTCGATACGCCCGCCTCATCCATGACGTCTTGCATGGTTGCCTTTGTGTATCCTTTTGCAATGAAGACGCGTTTGGCCGCTAGCAGTAGCGCAGTTTTCTTTTTGTTTTTGTACTCGTCGCTTACTTTCGGGGACACGGGTTTTGAGAACCTCCCTCGTTCAAAATGTACATGAGTGTCGTTTTTATTATAAACGACATCAATGTCGTTTTTCAACTTTTTTTGATAAAAAGCGAGAAAGCACAAAAAACACCCCGCTTCACTAGGAAAAGTGATGCAGGGCGCTTTCATAACCATGCCATTATTTATGTTCGATCAGGTATGACAAATGACACTGTTGTTCCTTCACCTGGCTTGCTGTGGATAGACAAGCCCTTCCCATACATTTGCGTCAGTCTCCGATTCGTGTTGGAAAGCCCGATCCCGCCTTTTTCCTTCATCGGCAGATCCAGGATTTTCCGCACAATCATCTCCTCCATCCCGTTGCCGTCATCTCTTACCTCAAACAGAGTAGCGTGATCTTGCCGAACGATGCGGATCTGCAGGGTCCCCCCTTCTCTACGATGCATGAGGCCATGTTTGATCGCATTTTCGACCAACGGCTGAATGGTAAGAGGCGGGATGAGAAGCTCGATGCCTGGATCAACCTCCCATACGATGGATAGCCTCTCCCCAAATCGCTCCTTTTCAATGTAAAGATACGCTTGGACAAGCTCCAGTTCGTGAGAGAGTGGTACCTGTTCTTCCGTATTCAAAAAGTCAAAGCTGATATGCAAAAATGAGGTAAACGCATCACCGAGTTTACGCATCTTCTCCGTATCGATGTCACTGAGCGCCATAAGCGAGCTGAGTGTGTTGAATAAGAAATGCGGGTGGATTTGCGCCTGCAAATAGGCTGCTTCCATGCGCAGTCGTTCATCGACCGTTTGCTTTAACGTGGTCAATGACCATACACGGTATTTCAGCTCCATCCCGTCGACCGGTTTGCAGACATAGTCATTCGCTCCTGACAAATACCCGGTATAAATGTCTTCTGACTGGCTGCGCGCAGTGAGGAGCAGGATAGGCAGCTCCGAAATGGAGAAATGCTCCCGAACCTTTTTCGTCAGCTCGTAGCCGGACATATGCGGCATCATGACATCAATAATGAGCAAGTCCCATTGCTGTGTAAAAAGCAATTCGAGAGCTTCCCTGGCTGACGTGCACGTCCTGATTTGGTAATGGGACGAGGAGAGCATTCGGTCCAGCACCCTCAGATTCACCGGATCGTCATCAATCGCCAATATCTTTGCTTTCTTTTCCACAAATGAATGCGCCGCAGCTTCCAGGGTCGACCATGCATTGGGGGAATCGTTCTCCTGCTCATCATGGCTGCCTGCTACTGGTAGATCCGTTGATGTGACCAACGGTAGCCGGAAGCTAAATACGGAGCCCTTGCCCGGTTCAGACTGGACTGTTAGTTCTCCATCATGCAACTCAACCAGCTGCGTACAAATAGCAAGCCCAAGACCAATACCTCCGCCGTCGTTCATTCTTTGGGCTCCCTGCTCATAAGGCAACAATATTCGCGCCTTGGTTTCCTCATCCATCCCGATTCCCGTGTCAGACGCATGGATCGCCATTTGTCCTTCCATTATCTCGGCTGAAACGATCACTGATCCTATCTCGGTGAATTTCAAGGCATTGTGTATTAAATTGAATAAAACCTGCACCAAGCGCTTTTCGTCCGCCAAAATGGGCGGGATTGATTCTGGAATGTCCATCTGCAGTTGGACAGGCTTGCCCTCAATCATATGGGTGAGCATGCTGATAGTCCCCGAAACAACCGCTTGAATGCGTACAGGCTTTTTCTGCAAGACAATATGCTTATCCTGCAAACGTACGACGTCTAGCAAATCGTCTAGCAGATACGACATTCTGCGACTGACGGTGATCAGCAGCTCCATATCTTGCTTGCTGCGACTTTCCATCACATGCTTCTCGTTGGTGACGACGGTCTGCGCGATATTCATGATGCCATGCAATGGCGTTCTCAGTTCATGAGATGTATGAGCGAGAAACTGGTCCTTGAGCTTGTCGGACTTTTTCAGCTGCTCCGTGAGCTTTGCATTTTCCTCTGAATTGCGGAAGTATCGCTTAAACCAAAAAGCAGAAAAGCTGACAAGAGCTGCAAACAGATCGAGAGGATAATAGACGTACTTCATTTCTACTAGTTGATATTTCATTAGTAAGCCCCAGATTACATTGGAAAAAATACTCGTCGCAGCAATGAGTAAAAACACAGCATCATTCTGATTTTGAACAACCATTCTACCAATCATAAAAACAAAGAGCAGCAACGGGAAGAAATAAAATAAGACGACTAGATAAGCTGCCGTTGAATAATGCACCCACTCAGCCGATGCCAGTACGATGAATACCGAGTAAAGGCAGAGAAAGAAAAAATACGTCCGGAATCCTTTAGAAATTTTATCAGAGCTCTGACCGGAAAGTTTTCGTACCATCAAAATCAAAAACAAGGGCTGCCACATGTAGGCAAGCAGTTCCATCTTAAGCGCCCATGTATAAGAGATTGGCATCCAAAGTAATAGCAGGTTGTCATAATCCGTTACGGTCTTCATGCCCACGCAAAAAAGCACCAGAAAAAATACCAGAAACTCTTTTTGCCGGGGGTTGAATAGATACAAGATGACCGCATACAAACCATGCAGCAAAAGGATAAGGAATGTTGCAAGCTGGAAGCCAATTGAATACCAACGTGCAGTGTCTATGGCTGCCTGCGATCCAAAGTATATGGATCTGACGATGCCCCCTTCTACTGGATTATGAAAGTTAGCGCTGCGGACAAGCACTTCCATTACCTCGGCATTGCCTGCATTGTAGGAAACCGTATAGGTTTCCTCCTCCGGTTTGTACGCATCCGCTGTAGCTGCAGGTACCCCGAGCGAACCTAAGATCTCTCCATTAACCTCTACGATGGAAGATGCCTCTATTTGCTGCATCCAGAATGTATATGGCTGTTTTAACGGATGATCAACCAAGATCCTCAGTCGGTATGTGCCGTAGCCAAACGATGATGGAGAGCCTTCCGCAAAACCGTTTCTCCAATCGCCAGGCACCTGAACATATCGTCGCAGCAAGCTATCTGGATGCTTCAAGTCTTCATGCTTGACGAATGCCTCAGGAAAAAACTCCCATTGGCCGTCCAGAGGAATGGACGGTGATTTCTCGAAGTCCCATCCGCGCAGGTCAAGTATGCCTTGAGCTGCGTATGGATGCGGCGGGTTCGCATTGGCCGTAAACCAAAGCCATCGGAGGCCAAAGAGAAAAGTAAGAAATAATAGGATGATTACAACATGCTTCAAGAGTGAAGCGATATTTCTCGTGTTTTGGGTTCGTGGCCTTATCATAATAAGCTTCTTTTCGACACGATTCAGATTCTCCCTGCGAATACTAGACAAAAACGAATACAGCTAACATAAACTGACCTCAATCTACTTTTACAATCCCGATTACTTTACTTTTCGGTACAGTCGGATCATGCTGAACCACAAATGCCTTTGAGAACCGATTCAGATACGTTTCTTCATGCGACTTGGGAGTTAAAATAATCAGTTTTCTTCTTAATTCTTGTACATACAGATCAAATACTTTCGATTTTCGGTTTTCGTCAAGAGCACTATCAAATTCGTCGAGAACAATAAATCCTGGTGTCGTTTGAAGATTCTGCAACAGTGCCAGGGCAAAGAGGAGCGAGCTGAGCGATTCTTCACCACCAGATACACCTTTCCCAACTTTACCGCCACGCGCTTTTATACTTACATCTTCCAGTGATCCGCGGTGGCCCTCTTTTCGCGCTTTAATATACAGTTTAAAATGGATCCGCTTACGTTGATCTTCAAGGGACTCCCAACTAATGTCCCCTTCAAATTGAAAATGACTCATATAAGTCTTAAAGCGTTGTTGCAGTTCAAGAACGCGCATATTGATTGTCGTCTCCATTTTATCTCTTAATTGATCTGCGCGTTCCTTATCTTGTTCAAGCAACAAATTTGTCCTTTTGAATTCATCGTCCAGGCGTTCACATTCATATTTTGCCGTCTCATAATTTTCCGGTGCAGCCGGGTCAATTCCGTCCTCCATCCTGGCCTGATTGAATTTCACCTGCCCGCTTTCACGATCTCTTTTCAATTGGGAAATGGAAGCCGTTTTTTCCAGAGCGGCATTGGCAAAGACTTCGGAATAAAGATCAGGGATCATATGCTGCAATACGTTCAATTCTTGAATGGTCTGAACCAGCTCTTCTTTTGTGCTATCGAGTCGGTTCAAGCTGCTTTCTATTTGGTTTTTCCTCATGCGAAGATCATCTTCCAAATGATCCAACTCATCGGACAACTTTCTTATGTCCCGTTCAATCTGGTTGATCTTTCGGTCGAGCTGATCCCGTTCTTTCTCCAACCGAATGCATGTATTCTTTTGTTCTCTAACCAAATCCTTCTGTATCACCACTTGCTTTTGCAGTGCGTTCAGTTCCTCATACTTGTCTTTCATTTTACCGAGTTCCTCGTAAAAAGCTTCCTCTTCACGCAATCCTTTTTCCAGTGCCACTTGCTCCATTTGGAGACGAACGAAACGAATCCTATCTGATTCGAGCCGACCCATGTCTTGCTTGATTCTTTCTTCGTTTTCAAGTTCTTCAGTCAATTTCCTTTTCCGTTGAATACGCTCATGTTCATTCGTCATGAATGCTTCCGCTTCCCTGATCTGATGAATAATGCTATTCAACTCCTGAAAGGTTTTTGTATCTTCCTGAATTTGCTTCTCATACAGGGAAATCTTCTGGGAGAACTCCTCGATCTGCTCTAGCACTTCTTGCTTACGAGCTCGCAGTGCCTTTACGCTCAAAATATACTTGTCCTTTTCTTGTGGACCTCGAATCCCGATCGGATCGATTAACAAACCATTTTGAATGAAGAATACGTCATCTCGGAAAAATTGCTCCACCCACCAAAGCGCTTTGATTGCATGGGGAATCTCGTCTTCTTTCAATCCTTCCTTCACCCTAATATGAAGGTTTGGTAAGTGGGTGATGGACCGGTCTGGAACCACTTTCATCAGAGGGACATGATACAAATCGTTTGGCGGATTCGTATGTGTTCCGTTGAAAAACATCGTATATTTGATCGTTTGAAAAATCTGCTCATCTTTTAATCTGGCGGTCTCGTCCATTTCAATAAGCTCGCGAAGAGGATACGCTTTTATTTGTTGCGAACGAAACCATTTGATCGATTCAATTTGACGAGTCGACAAGTCACGTTCCTCTTCAAGTAACACTAGCTCTTCCCTTAGCCCTTGCAAATTCCTGGCATCGCTTCTTCTTCGATCTTTCTTTTCTTCAATTCCTTTTTCCAAAGTCGCAATCTTTTCTTGCACAGCGTGGCTACTTTTATATTGTCGGAGTCTTTCAAGATGATCTGCTTCCAAATCGTCATCACGCGCTATTTTCTCTTTGATTCCGGCTATTTGAGCCACTTTTTCTTGCCAGGCCGTTCTGCGTTCAGCCAGTAAAGATCGTGTGTGATGATGCTGCTCATCTGTTTGCTGTTGTTCCTTCAAGAGTTTGTTCAGTTGTGCTTTAACCTCGTCTTCCGTTCTAGTAATTTGGCCTTTTCGTAATGTAATCGATTCTAATTCTTTCTCAAGCTGTTCGATTCTTGTGTTGATTTCCTGAAGATACAATACAGCTTCATCCATATTTTTTTGAGTGGCTTCAATCAGGGCATTCTGTATTTCCAACTCACTCTTTTCAGTTTCTAAACCTTCCCTCGCTTTTTCCTTTTCCTCCTTTTTTATTGCTTTCGAGTCATATACTTCGTCAAGCTCCTCTTCCAACTGCTGAATAATAGCCTGGGTGCTCTCTTTCTCCTTGTTTAAAAGCTTTTCTAACCTGAGCAAAGATTCAATATACATCTTTGCCCCTTCACGCAGCCGTTTTTGATTATCTAGAAAACGGTCGAGTGCAGACTTTTTTATAGATAGCTCTGCTTTCATTAATTTCACATTCAATTCAGATGCTCGTAGGGTTTCTTCTGTTTCCTTCATTTTTTCCATGCTTTCTTCCCAGTCTCGCTGGACTTTGTCTATCCCGTGTATTTCACTAAAAATGCGAAAGCGCTCCTCAGGATGCATCACCGCAAATTGATTGACCTCCTGTTGATACCAAATTAAATAAAACAAATCCGGGTCTATTTTGTATTTATACTGCAAATCTTTTTTGTATGCTGAAAAATTGAAATAGCGATCACCTGATGTGTACGTAACTGTCTCTTCCCATTTATCGATTTCTTCACCCTTTGAAATGGAAAACTCCTTCTTTAAAGGTTGACCGGGATCTTGACTCATGAATAACGTAAATTCAATAAATGAAGGAGCATCAATTTTCATCCATCCATCATTCTTAAATAGAAAGGAAATTCTTGCTCTCCATGTTTGATCGATTGGTAAATTGCGTGACTTCAAGCCCTCGACATCTACTTTAGAGGAATACAAGACAGCCCCCATGCAAAATGTAATGGTCGATTTTCCCGCACCATTTGGTCCAGTAATCAACACATGTTGATCAGAACCAGATAAGTCCACCAAAGTAGGAGAATAGTCGCGTACCCCTGAAAAAGTAAGCCTCCATGGAATCATTCATTTTCTCCTTTCTGGTACAGATTGTAGCGCCTGAAAAATTTTAATACTTCTTCTTTGTTTAACTGATGGGATTGACTGAACTCGACGGTACGTCGTAAAAAAGAATCAGAGAACATATGAACGCCAATTGCAGTAAGCTGGTATGCTTTTTCTTGCGAGTTTGTCTCATATTCCTCAATGGCACCTATTTTTTTCAGCGGATCGATGTTCAATAAAATACGTTGGTTTGCTCTCGTTGTTTCGTTCCCAAATGCGTTCAGTAGTTGATCAAAAAGGGTAAACTCATGCTGCAGTACTTCTTGCTGGTAAAACATATATAAGAGGATTGCTAGGCTTTCTTTTGTCAAAGTATTTCGAGCTGCTCGTGCCGATACTCTCATTAACGCAACTACTTGATCGCGCCGTTCATCGTAAATCACTCTGAAATAGCGGCTTACCGCTTGATTGACGCGAGTAATAAATGAGGTGAACTTTTCATCATCGCCCTGGATTTGAAGCTGCTTTTCTACTTCTTTTCTGGAGAGACCAAAGTTCCCTGATCGGATAGAGGCAGATGAGGAGAAGAGAATATTCATGAATGCTACCTCTTCAACCTCCGTTAAGATGCCTTTTAATGAATGCATGACATTTAACGGATTGGCATTAATCTCATTCCTTGTCTCGTTTTCGAATGATATAGGCTCGGTCTTCACGATTCATCCACTCCCATTTTCTCTCATACTCAGGTAATTCTTTTTGTCCCGACTTGTGCATGGTTATTTTTTTATTACCAACCAGAGCGGAGATGGCAGTAAGCGCATTAACTGCGTCACTCCACTCGGAAGTTGTCGCTTCAATGACAACTTGTTCAATCGACGCTTCCTCATGCTTGTCTAAAAATGATTCAATCTGTTGCGTTTCAATCATCGCTTTCGTCAACAGCCAGGTTGATTGACCCAATAAATCTTCCATTTGATCGATAGAGATTTCTTCTGATACAAAAACAAAATCTTCGTCCATTTTGTCTATCTGTTCAGCCAACGGTTCGTACATTTCCAAATACTGCACGGCCTCATCTATGGCCACAGCAGAAAGGGGTGCAGCAAATTTAATCGGAATCCATAACCCATCAACCGCTTCATCCTCATATTGATCCTGTTCCAAAAAACTTAGCAACTGATATACGTTAGGGACATCAGAATCAAGAGCCGGGTTAAACATCTGAATAATAAACTCTCGCACTTTTTCAGGCTGAATCGTTGAAGTTAAAGGGGTTTTTTGCATATGGGTAAACTTCAAATACTTATTAATCATGCCGAGACTTAAATTGGTTCCTTCCGCCAGAACCGCAGTTCCTTTTTGCATTAAATTAGCGAGGATCAAGCTGTCTTCCAACGTTTGAAATTGACGAAGCCGCTCTTGCAATTTCACATCAAGCTCTTCCATTAAATGATGAATCAGCTCTAGTTGCGGCAGAGCATTACGGTCTGCCAGCATTTCCAACTCGCGCTCTTTCATCAATTGAATCGCATTTTCAACATTACGGATCATGCTGGCTATTTTATTTCCACCGGAGATCCCATGGTCATCATAGGCTTCACTCAATTCTGCGTCACGTTTTGCCTGAAAAAGAGAGCGACCAATGTCATCATGCATGTAATAGGCAAGAGAATCGTTTGCCAGCCGAATCAATGCATCCATCATTCGTTTTCCGACATCTCTCATCTTTAACTGACGTGACTGTTTGGAAATCCAATTGTATTTGACAAGAACATTAACGGTTTGCTCAACGCTCTTTTTGGAAGGTGGATCAGGGTCTTTGTAACGGTTTCGGTACCGATAATATACGGTCTCGGCATTTTCAATCGGATCATCAAGGCCAAGCGCTTCTTCATTAAACAATTGGATCAAACGTAAAAAGCGTAGAATTTGATCTGGAGATTGAAAAGCATTTTGTGAACCTAAATCACTTAATACACCCGTTAAATATGCAATATCCCGCATCGACTGCAAAATCTCGGAAGCTGATTCATCCGTTTGAAAAATGGATATTAATGGGCGATCCACGTTTTCCAATCGTTCACACCTCCCAGGACTTGTTCTTGTTCCACTTTTTGATGCTTCAAGAGTGCCAGCATATATTGCTCATACTGTTGCCAGTTCGAAATGACTTCGTATTTATGGGTAATCCACTTGATAAAGAGGCTGCCAAATTGTGAAATAGCTGTATACAATTCCTTGGAGATTTGCAAACCATCAGGATCATAGTCACTCCATATGATGACTTGGTCAACCGAACCGCTTTTTAATAGTTGCTGGATGCACCTGCGATGCGAAGTCCTCAGATGTCCATCGACACATAAAACTAGAGAATTTGTCTCCTTTAAAAAGCCTTTTTCAGCCGCTATTCTCGTCAATATCGCCCGATTTTCAACCAGCCACAATGTCGTAGCTTTTGTGGAGTATTCCTCTTCATCAATCGCCAAATCAGTCAAAGCGTGTACTGGCCCAAAATGATAGGTCGAAAACCTCCCGACAATCTGTCCCGAAAAATAGAGTGGCGTAATCCTTCCTAAACTCGTGAGACCAAGAGAATCCACCGGACATTGTGCCCAGTCTTCCAATTGGGAAATGAACTCCTCTTTGTACAAATCGAATTCCTTTGATCCCCCGATCTCCTGATAATAACTAGCCCCAATTTCTTTCCAGTCAAAATTTGTCTTATAAAAGGCTAACTGTAAAAAAGCTACTACAAAATGAAGAAACTTCAGCCGTTTTTCCACCGACCACCTGTCCGGAAAAAGGGGTGAGACTTCAATTCCCTCATGCTCCTGATCGAAACTTTGATTTATGAGAATTACTAATGTTTGCACGCCTTTTTTATTATTGCAAAAAACTTCCTGTTCCAGATTGTATTCAAGCGATGCCGCACTCTCATTCCATTTTTGAATCTCCTGATGAATAGCATGCTTCTTTTTCTGAATCTGGTTTTCCATGAAACAGTGAAATCGATACCCCATTCGATAATTCATGGATTCAACCGTCTTTTCATCCTTCTTAAAGCGGATTTCTTTCATGATCCACCCATTCTCAAGCCAACGCAGTGTGATTGGATCGGTGTCATCTAGCTGTACTTTTTTTCTAGGCGTTAAATTTTTCTTTTTTAATTCCTCATCAGGGCTTTCTTCCATTTGGTCAGGATGATACGCAGCTATTGTCAGCATCCCCACAATCCGATATGTTCTGTTTGTTTGTTTGATGATATTTACATCCATAAATGGAGAGTCGGGAGTAGAACATATATTTAGATCAAGCTGCTCAGAGCTTTTGAGAATATTCTTATTAAGATACGCTATAAATAAAGGATCTAATATATCCATAGAGTTCCTCTTTTTCATCGTTTTATCTATTATACTAGCAAAATGTTTTGGTCATTGTTGAATGTAAATAGTAGAAGATCCTAGCTCTTCCGAATCGAAAACAAAAATGGCTGAAATACCTTTTGAAATAAGGTCTTCAGCCATTATTATTAAGCTAAAAAATCCTCCCTACACAAACTGCCTGCTGTCGTTATTGCGCCCAAACCGATAGATTGCAATCAGCGCGCGGCAATATGGATAGCGGACAAGGGCATTTGGATTTCACTCCCCAATTTTTGTTGGAATTGTCGCCTTAACAGACCTTTTTTGTGCAAACGATTCCTTTTGCAAAAAAGCGCCAATTCCACCAATCTTCCCCCGCATTCAGCAAATTGTGCGCAACAAATCGTCCGGAGCTCACGTTAATATAAGAATATGGAAGCTTTGAAAAAAATGATAGAAAACTTTTACGGACAAGGCTACACTACGCCTACGAATGTGGTTACTTTGGTTTGCTATGAGGAGGAGAGAAATGCGAAAGATAGTTTCAGGGTTGCTCGTTGGAGCGATTGTTTCTTCAGCCACGGTAGTATCAGCTGCACCACCAATTACACTTGTGATGAACGGTCAAGGGGGAAAACCAGATGCCTCTTCGCAAATCATAAACGGGAGGGCATTCGTTCCCGTACGTGCAGTGGCAGAGGATTTGGGGGCTGCAGTGAAGTGGGATGCTGCCCAACGGACTGTTTATGTGTTCACAGGAGAACAGAAAGAGGACGTTTCATTAGAAAAGAGCAAGAATGAATCATCAGCTTCTCCGTTGAGACTCGTAATCAACGGGAAAGAAGCAAAATCCGAGGTCCCACCCCAAATGATAAATGGCAGAGCATGGGTACCTGCTCGGGAGTTGGCTGAAGGATTAGGGAGTGGAGTTCACTGGAATGCATCCCAAAGATCGATATGGATTACAAACAAGATCGTCAATCCTTCGGCAAAGGACTTCAACGGGCAAGCCATGATTACGTTCTCTTATGATGACGGATTGGATACATTTTATGATTTTGCCTTGCCGTTGCACGAAAAATACGGAGTTCCGGCAACCACCAATATCATTGCCGGAAGGATTAAAGACGGTGCTCGGACGATGTATCTCGATGCCGATCAAATGAAAGATATGTACGATCGTGGGGTCGAAATCGGTTCTCACAGTTATTCTCATGAGAAGGGGTTAACGACTCTCTCGGATGAAGATTTGGACTTTGAATTGAGAGAAAGTAAAGCGGTGTTGGAGCAAATTGTTCCAAAAGTTCAAACGATCGGTATCCCGTTTTCAATGTATGACGAACGAGTAAAAACTGCAGTGAAAAAATACTATCAAGCAGCGAGAAATTTTGAACACCTGCAGAACGACATTCCACCTGCAGACAAACTATGGATGCATTCCGCAATTGCCGTAACCAATGAGATGACTTTCGATCAGATTAAACTGCGAATTGATGAGGCTGTAAAAAACAAGCAATGGTGCATCATTATGCTGCACGGTATCGACCCGGATAACAGAGACCTGTATGAAATAAAACCAGCGTTGCTGGAGAAGGTGCTAGCATATGTTGCGAGTTTGGGTAGAGATAAAATTTTGCCGGTCAATACGATTGATGGAGTGTCACTTGCCGTGAAGTAGATGGGATGTACCAGTTTATGCCAAAAATCCGGAAGACTGGACCCCCAGTTCACCAACTCAAAATTGCCAGGGGGAGGGATCGAGGTGCCACCCCAGCATCTTCGTCAGCTCCGGGTAATGTCAGAGAGATCGCGTGGGACAGCGGGTATCTTTATATTTGCATTGCAATGAACAAATGGAAAAGAGCAAAGCTAACATCGTGGTAGACGGCTAAAAACAGGGAGCAACAGCCTTTGAGCTATCGCTTCCTTTAGTTGAATTGGCTGCCACGTATGTTGGCAGCTCTAAATAGTCTGTAAAATCATTCCGTATATCTTCAAGTGGATTCTCTTAGGAGTCGTCTAGCCATAGCGATATCAGGAAAATTAATTGACTGAATTGTCAGCATCGTATACAATTCTAACGTGTAAAGGATAATTTCAAAGGTGAGGTGATATTCATGTTCACGATCAGTCTCACATGCTTGCAGTGCGGTACTACACACCCCATGACCCCCACCGCTTACATTTGTCCGGCTTGCGAGCATGGTACCACTGGAATGGATACAGGCATTCTCGATGTACAGTATGATTACTCCGCTTTACAGGACGCTCTTCTACGGGGCCAAGAAATAAATAGCTCACGATCTGACGTATTTCGGTACCTGCCCCTTTTACCGGTAGAGAAACCTGCTAATGTTCCCCACGCAGGCGGTACTCCGCTGCTGAGTGCGCCGCGATTGGCCTCTCGTCTCGGTCTCAAAGCCCTTTACATAAAGGATGAAACCCGAAACCCCACTCGTTGTTTAAAGGACCGCGCCACCGTGATTGCCATGACGATGGCACTAGAGAACGGCGTCAAGGATTTTTACTGCGCATCCGCTGGCAACGCTGCGATATCCCTTGCTAGTTTTTGCGGGCACCAGGGATTGGAGTGTCACGTATTTGTGCCTCGAGAGGCGTCCCAAACCAGGCTCAATTGGCTTCGCCGTTTCGGCGCAGATATACGGGTGTCCACGGGAAACTACGATCAAGCGTTTGATGAAGCAGAAATGGCCGGAGCAAAGCATGGATGGTACAGTCGGAATTGTGCTTACAATCCGTTTCTGGTCGAAGGTAAGAAAACCGTTGCGTTTGAAATCGGCGAGCAGCTCGGGTGGCATGTGCCGGATTTGGTCGTTTCTCCGGTCGGTGACGGATGTACGCTGGGTGCAATCGGAAAAGGCTTTCGAGAACTGTCGCTCATGGGTTTGACAGAGCGGCTGCCTAGACTTCTCGGGGTTCAAGCCGAAGCCATCCAGCCTTTGGTTCGCCGCTATCATGGACAGAGCACCACCAGCGATGAAGGAACCACAGATGCTGCTTCCATGGCCGTCCGCCGCCCGCGCAATGCACTGCGATTGTTGAGAGAACTTCGTGCAAGTGAAGGGGCAATGCTTGCCGTTTCCGATCAGCAAATCGCGTCCGCACAAAAGCTGTTGGCTGAAGAAGCTGGGGTCATTGCCGAATTCACTAGCTCAGCGACACTTGCGGGCTTGATACAACATGCAGAAGCAGAGTCTGTAGCTGACAAAACGGCGATTTTGGTCATCACTGGCGGAAGACTTGACTCTGATTTTTAAGGAGACGTGATTGGGAATAATGAGTCCAAAACGACCGTTGCGAGAAGACGTGCGAAAACAGATTTTGGAGCGGCTGCTCAAGGGGGATTTCGCGCCCGGAACCCGGATTAATGAGTCGGCACTGTCAGCAGAATTGGGTGTTAGCCGGACACCACTGCGTGAGGCTCTACTGGATTTGACCAAGGAAGGCTTCTTGCGATCAGACCTCGCCAGGGGCTTCACAGTGAGGCCATTGACTGCACGTGAGATACAGGAAATGTACCCGATCCTGTGGACTTTGGAGTGCCTGGCGCTGCGAATGGGTGAAGACATTCCCGATCTACATGAGCTGAAGCATCTAAACAATCAGCTTCTTCAAGTAAAAGACGAACCCGCGTCTGCATTGGAAGTAGATTCTCATTGGCACGACCTCTTGATAGCAGGCTGTCTAAACCAGCGTTTGCATGAAATGATTGGTGACGCCAAAAAAATGATTCGCCGCTATGAGTATACATTCATGTGGGACGAGGATCTCATCAGCCGATCATACCTGCAGCACCAGAAAATCATTTCTGCTTTGAATCAAAATGACATCGAGCTAGCCAGCCAGCTCCTCGAGACACACTGGCGTACAGGTATGACGTCCTTGCTTGAACAAATCACGATTTAGGTGGGCCTGGCGACTTTCATAGCTTACCATTCTAAAAGGTCAAAAATAAAATTTTGCGAGGTAATATTCTTGAAAAAAATAGTTTGGCTTGCTTGTTTTCTCTGTACCTTTTCCTTTTTCATCAGCGGCTGTAACACGGCTACTCCTTCAGCCACCCAGCAAAAAAACGAAATCAAGGTTGATAAAAATTATTTACTAGCCTTGCATACAGCCAACAACTTTTTGATTGCATGGCTGAACAGAGATGATGCGAAAGGTGCAGCATTACTTACGAATAACGCCAAAAAATCAGTTAGCCCAGAAGATATCAAAATGTTTTTTTCGGGGTTATCCAATCCGCATCATCAAGGCTTCGAAATCATTGGACATGAGAATGCAGATGAAAATACGGTCAAGTTTCATGTTTGGTTATACGAGTATTATTCAGGCGATACACCGGAGCCAGCGGAACGTCCTGAGCCTTACACCATTGATGTCGTAAAAGTGGATGAGGATACATGGCTAGTCAATCATTTGCCTAAATAACAGGTGGAGCCTGTCATGCGTGATGAGCAAACTCTCTCAAGCTTCTTCGTCATTTGCAAAGGTCAGTTTCACTGTTGTACCTTTCCCGATTTCTGATGAGAAGCTCAGCTCTGCCTCATGATTAGCGGCAATCTGCTGGCAAAGCGTTAAGCCCAATCCCGCTCCGCTACCAGAGCGACTGCGGGAAGGATCCACTCGATAGAATGCCTCTTTGAGACTCCCACCCCTTAAGGGGCAAGCTGACACCTGCGTATCAGTATGGATTCTTGGGTGGTAGTCGGAAGTGCATTTCTGCTATCCGTAGTTCCCCCAAGTTCAGGGCTGTCTCATCAGCCCATCCTAAGACAGTGCCTATAGCATCTTAGGCCGACAGACTGTTACCATCTGCCACAGGTTGATGCATGATATTGATGGCTCCAACCCGATCACGATGAGCATGGAATCCGCATGAACATTCGTACCTTCTATCTCTCGCCTTATTCTTGTCTCCGCATGCAGGGCATGTTTGAGAAGTGTAGGCAGGATCGACCTCCACAACTTGTATGCCAG
Organism: Brevibacillus sp. NRS-1366; assembly: GCF_050467985.1. Classification (NCBI taxonomy): domain Bacteria; kingdom Bacillati; phylum Bacillota; class Bacilli; order Caryophanales; family Paenibacillaceae; genus Brevibacillus; species Brevibacillus sp. NRS-1366. The sequence continues at coordinate 30,300 of NZ_JBITPN010000039.1, forward strand.
CAAGATTTGCTTTGTAGGAGATAAACTGCTGAAGCTGATAGAAAGTCCAACGATGCAGATTGTTAGCGTTTTTACGGCTTGTTCTTGCCGTTTTGCGAATATTCTCCAGTTGCTCAATTTTGACAATGGATACCCCTTCTATGTACTTGTTTTGTCTGCCGTTTCTAAAGAATCGGGTTTTGCCTGTAGAAGTCACAGCTACAGCAGGAACCTTCAGTCCGAGATCAATTCCCATGACGTTTTCACTGTTTGATTCACTTGTGGGTACTTCTAACGAAATTTGAGCGTACCATTTCCCGGATTTCTCAATCACTCTCATTAGTCCCAATTTTGCTTTCCCTAACAGCTCCCTATCCCGATTCGTCATTGTTACGTGAAACGCTGTTTTCTTCGTCTTTCCATCCACAACGGTAGGAAAAGCAACCGTATTTTCAGATAGGGAATAGTTTTGATTGTTTACGAAGTATACGGGTTTTTTAAAAATCGGTCGAACGCCAAGCTTCTTGCTTTTACGAAAAATGCTCTTGGCGTCACGAATGGCTTGATTGCAAACGGCAGATGGCAGAATGGTTTCTACATGTTTTGTAGTCGTCTCCGGAAATGAACCAAGTAGTTCCGCCTGTTCGGTTAACTGATTGACGATCCGAATATACTCTTTCCCCAATTGATGGAGAACGTGGGGCTGATCAGGAAATATGCGAATCGTAACCGTTAAGGATTGAATGTGTTCACCCCCTTTTCTTCTGTTCTTCCACAAATCGCTTTACTGTTTCGCTTGATACGTTTTCTGCTGTACTTACAAAATAAGATCGTGTCCACAGACTAGACAAATGAGCAAGATGCCCAAACTCTTGCCTTAACCTTCGAGAGGTAGCTCCTTTCACTTTTGCCATTACGTCTGAAGGAGAATCAGTGGGAAGACAGTTCAGGAATAGATGAACATGGTCTGGCATGACTTCCATGGCTACGATAAGCCAGTCATTCTCTTGGCATATTTCTTCAAGCAGTTCCTTGAACCGGACTTCCACCTGATTCACGAATACTTTTCTTCGATAACGAGGGCAGAAAACAAAATGATAGTGAATGAGAGATACGGTAGTAGCTGAACGTCTATATTCTTGTCCCATAACATTATCGTATCAGTATAAAAAACAAACTGCAACGTTTTGTTTGTGATCACAAAAGCAGTATAGAAGGACAAAATTATAGAACCATCATCAAGTTATTAGGAGGTTATAAAATATTCTGGCTGTCCTTCGCGTAGGTGGCTGATTTCAGCTCTATACCTTCAAACGATACCCCATTTTATAGACCGTTTTAATTCTAGATTCCATATGCAGCTTATTCTTAGCTTTTGAACATGAACATCCACTGTCCTGGTATCCCCTACATAGTCAAAGCCCCAAGCAAGCTCTAGCAGCTTTTCCCGGGACAGTCTGCCCTCAAAATCAATTCTTACCCCATCCAATTCAAAATCTTTGCTTTCCTTTTTCGTACGTCGGAGCACCGCATCCACTCGTGCCAGCAATTCCAGCATCTCAAAAGGTTTGGCCAAATAATCATCTGCGCCAAGGGTCAAGCCCTTCACCATGTCCGATAAACTGCTTCAAAGCCGTCAAGAAAATAGTAGGTGTCCCTCGTATCTGCTGAAAAACCTCATACCCGTCAATCTCCGGAAGCATGATGTCCAGCACTACGAGATCTACTTCATGCTGTGACAGCTCATGAATGGCTTTTCTTCCATTAAAAACAGAAATACATGTATGTCCCACCGACTGTAGATTTCTTTTGATTAACTCATTGATCGGGATTTCATCCTCCACAATTAAGATGGTTGCCACAAGGATCACCTCACGTTTAGCATAGCACGGAGTTGTAATAGAGTTGTAAACGTAGAGACCTTCTTGCAAAATTGTCATTACCACTATCATAAATACGAAAGCCCCGTCATCATAGGATGGTAGGGCTATTCGGGCAGATACCTATAGAGGATTCTCCACAATGCTTGTCTTCAGCAATCCGCTGGCACTACTCGGCGCGTCTTTCAGACATTGAAGATCTCCGAATACAAAAAAGTGATCTTTCGCTCTCGACACCGCAACATTCATCAGACTCTTGTTCGCATCCATAAAAAAACACCCTTCCTGTTTTCCATACACAGTAGATAGAAGGATTAAATTTCGTTCCGCCCCTTGAAATGTATGGACCGTACCTACACTTATCTTCGAACGCAAATGAGGGGCACACTTCCTGATTTCCGCTTGGATGCAACTGACCTGTGCCTTAAACGGAGTAATGATCCCAATTAGATTTTTCTCTGCTTCCTTGGGATATGCAGCCTGAATGTGTACGAAATGGTCATTCAACCAATCAGCTATCTGCTTTGCCTCCCTTTGATTATATCTGCTCGTTCCTTGCTTGCTTGAATTCTCAGAGTCAATCTGCCGATATCCCATTTGAGGCCAGTGTTTTAGGGCACGCCCTTCATGTTCCTTTCCTTTTCCTCGCTTAGGCTGCAAATTCCCTTTGTAGACTAACTTATTACAATAGTCAATAATTTCGTTATAACACCGACGATGCTCTGAGAGGAACAACCCCCTCTCTTCGTATTTTTGGTAACGGCAACTTTTAGCGGCAACCTTCATCACGCTAGATCCGTAACTTGTTAATCCGCAAAACTCTAACTGCTCATATTCGTGCAAGTCTTTGATCGTCCCGCTGGAAAGCGCCAGTGCTTTATCCAACGCCCGATTTACGCTCCAGACAGGCTCTATCTGATAGACATCTCCGACGATGATCGCCTTTTTAGCGAGTGAAAATGTCCCTGCCGCGATTTCGGGAGATACCTGACCCGCTTCATCCACAATAAGCAAATCAATGTAGTTGTATAGAAAAAATTTACTTTGATCGCCAAATGCCAAGAACTGTTTAGGAAGCATGTAGAAAGTCATAACCAAGCAAGGTGTAATCATAGCAAGCCTATTATAGAACTTATCTAAAACATTCTTGTAAGAGGTACCAATTTGCTTCTCGGTCAACCTATCTTCCCCACTTGCCCACCTACATTCAAAATAGTGGACTGCAAACCAGAATTCTACATAACGGACCTTTTTATCTAACCATTCATTCATCTTTTCGCTTGTAATGTCATATTTGTTAGCTTCATCACCATTTAATACAACACCGTGATCTCTTAATAACTCTAATTCTTTATCGTAGCGTCCGATCCATTGCTTTACAGCTACCTGAATCTTCTTGAGTTCAGCAAGTTTCCGATGACAATCAGCGTAGCGAAAGCTATAAGCTTCTTCTATCTCTCTTAACTTCATGGTTTCTTTTAAGAAAGTCCACTCTTCTTCGTTCATAAACAACCTGAATGTTGTTTGAACTCGTTTCGTGCACCATCTTAAAAAAAATGGAATTTTCTTATAGCAAGCGTGCCACTCCTTCAATCTAATCGGAATGCTTTGAACCGACTCTTGAAGCTGTTTAATCTCTACCTCCAGCAAGTTGAGGTAACTATCAATACGTGACCCATTACATTCGAATTGATCCACCTCGCCCCCCAAAACAAGCAGGGCTTGTTTTCTCTCTTCGAAAAACAATAATTCCTCATGCAGCTTTTCCTGACAGTCGCTTAGCTCCACGTATGCAGTCCCAAAATACGTATTACAATTTTTCAATAGTTTGGCAATCGACTTCTCTAGGTTTTCCTTCGCTTCAACGTTCGCAACAAAATGGTCTCCTCTAGCATTCGTGAATTGGTATCCGCTAATTCGAGCTTCCTTCTCTTTTTGTCCAGAAGGAAAATAAGTAGCAAAACTATTTACCCCTTCGATCCATCGTTCCTCCAGATTGGAAATTCCAACTTTATTAATGTTTCCGAATGAAGCGATTATGTTCGTAACGGCTTGATTATTCGTCGAGGTCGCCACGACAAGTGGCGCTTTTTCTTTCTTTAACGCCCTTTTGACATACAAATCAGCAACGATAGATTGCAAAAGAGTCGTTTTCCCCGTACCCGGTGGCCCATTTACAGCTAAGATTTCACCGTCTTCAATGTGGTTAAAATGATTGACAGCCTCTCTTTGCGAAGGAGACAAAGGGAACTCTCCTCCCATCTGTCCCGTATGCAGTAGCATATTTGACAAGGTATTCTCGATTACCGAACATAGCTCAGCGGGCTTTCTAGAGATGAAACGTTCGTATAGAGGTTTAGGTTGCTTACCTTTTAGCAAATAATTGTACAGATTCATAATATGAAATGTAGAGTATACGGTGCTATCGATAAAGAGATACGCATTATTCTCCAACTCAAGCGGTAAATTCTCGCTTTCGTAGGTTGGAATCTCATTTTGGTCAAATTTAGCTTTGGTAACATACTCATAATACTCTTTGCAGAATTCAACATAATCGGACCATGTTTTGAGTTGTTCGATTCGGTCTACATGGTTACTGATAAATTGGTCAACGTCGTCCACATAGCCAACAGACAACTTGGGCTCCACCATGGGTTGAAGGTATTCTCTTGGGAACCAAGGAATTTTCTTGTCACCGTTATCGTACGCAAGTTTTCCACCTTGATAAAGAATCGCCGGAATGAAGTACACTCCTGTCAATTCATCAACTTCATCCTTGGTCTTCTCGTATGCTTCAAAGACGGTCTTTATTGTTTTGGCGCAAATTAGGACATTCAGAGTGTTCTTTTGAAACTTTTTCTCCTCGTCCGATAGTTTCTTGTTTGCTTCCAAGAAAATTTTTGCACTTACACCTGCATCAATCTGTCCGTTGATGAATTCGACCCGATCAAAGATGTAAAATGGATCTGTCTTAAAATCGACCGCTGTATGTGTTTGCGCTGCGACTGCGCTCCTGAAATATCGTGTTATTTCTTCGTCTGTTCCCCTCATATCGCTCTCCTAATCTTTCACAATGTCATGGTCAATAAAAAAAGAAGGCCAAGAAACTGCCTTCCCTTAAAAACCTATCATAATACAATTATTTCTTTTTTTTCAATCTACTTTCTGCTTTCTCCATATTGCCCGTAACTCTGTATTTCACGATTTTGCTTATAAGGCAGCGGTTTATCAAGGGGAAATTGCTACACTCCAAACCGTTGGCGATACCCACATCTTCTACATAATTCCTCGACAGCTTCCCTGCGGGAAAATCCTTCTACTAAATGATTTGCCCGCTCGCCATCCACGATGTCCGAAAAGGATGTCTGATGAATATTGCCTAGATTGATGACGCCCTCTCCATCCAGACAGCATGGTACAACTGTTCCGTCTACGAGAATGGCCGCCTGACTGCGCAGTGCATGGCAAAAGCCCCTGCCCTCATCCTCTGGTGCTGTCATACTCGGCCACTGGAATTCATGATCCTGGTTTAAATAGACGCGGCTCGCGATTTTCACCCCGCTGCCAGGCACTACCTTTTCTTCGATCTTGTAGTCCAGGCCAAATTCTTTTTCTATAACTTCCAGTGTCTGGCGGTTTCTACTCTTGTGAATGTTCGTTGCGTTGTCTTGTGTCAAATTCCACAGACGGAATGAAAAGATGACATGATGCTCCTCGGCTTCCCGGACGAATGAAAGAATTTCCCGCAAATATCCTTCGCGGTTGGTGGAACCCTCATGACCGTCAAAGCTGTGGAGCGAAAAATTCATCTGTCTCAGCGCAGGCTTTCCAAGCAGCTTATGCCGATTTTTTGCGATCAGCGTTCCGTTTGTCGTGATATTGACCTTAAACCCTTTCTCGTGGCTAATATCCAGCAGCTCATCGATTTTGGGATGGAGAAGCGGCTCTCCTTTGACGTGCAAATAAATATAATTGGTGTGCGGTTTGATCTCATCCAGTCTTTTCGAAAAGTCATCCACCTTAATAAAATTTGCCTTGCGTTCCGTTGGCGGGCAAAAGGTACAGGCGAGGTTGCAGATGCTCGTAATTTCTATATAAACTTTTTTAAATGTTTTCAAGATTTTGTCCCCATTCTAGTTATCTATCGTTGAATGATATTTTCTTGATCATACCCCACATAGTAACATAGGAGGGCTATTAGAGGTAACGGTGCATTCTGGTTCCGGATTCAATATATACGCAAAAAAAGAGGGGATTCCCCCTCTTCTTACGCCAATGCACCTCAATTATAGTTCTCACCGTTCCAAATTAGCAGTGCTATAACGAGGCCCATGTGTTTTCAAGCCACTGATCAAAGTCAGTCCCTTTTTCACCCTCGTACGTATCATATATATCCGTTCTCATCTTATGTAACTTCTCTTTGAACTCTTCAAACGTATGGCCTTCTGGTAAACTCTTCTTTATTCTTACTAAGACTTTAGATGCTCCTTTTATTAAGTCGCCTTTTTTCTGTGGCGGTAATTGGACATCTTCGCCAAATCCCTTGAGCTTACGGAAAGCAGCTTCTTGAACTTTGTACACGGCGTCGCTGATCATCATACGTTTTAATACATCGATTGTTTGTTTGTGTTTCCACTGCCCTAACTCTTCAACAGCATCAAAACGTTCTCTCCAATTAGACGTTCGATTGGCAGATTTTTTTAATTCCTCATAATTTGGGGGTAACTCATTTTTCACTTCATGATTAATCAAAAAATATCAATCTCCTTCTGTCTTTTTCATTCTATTGTTGCACTACTTTTTCACCAATAAACCCGTACTTTCCACATGCCCCGCATGCGGGAAGATTCCTCTTTAACGTTGCAATCTATTATCGTCCGTTCAAATCCTGATTTTACTTTAACACCAAGCCATTGATTCATACAATCAAATTTTCCCCTAAACGATTGCTCCGCCTCCGAAAGCTCCCCTTAAACATCGTCGCTTGGCACTTCACTCTTCTGGCTACCGCTTCTGCTGAGCAGCTCGCCTGGACAAATGCGGCATTCGCTTCGTCGCCAACCATCGGCCATACTCTCTCCCCTGTTTCACTCAGCGGCGTTTTTCCCCCTGTAATAAAACCAATTGCCCGGGCCAACGATCGCTCATCAATCCATCCGAAGCGCTCTGCCATCAGGCTTGCCTTGAACAGCACATCTCCTGTGCCAAACGGATCCCAGTGATCGGTAATGCTGTCATTGGCCAAGGACACAGGCACCCCCCTCTCATGCAACATAGGAATGGGGATCGTCGGAATGTCGATTGGGACGGTAGAAGCGATGGAGATGCCGGCCTGCCCCAATCTATCCGCCGTTTCTGCTGCGACTGGCAGAGGAACATCCCCCAAACCAAAGGCATGTCCGATGGCAACCCTGCCCTCCCATCCGGCATCTTCCGTAAGGGCAGCAAGCCGCTTCATCGTATATGTCCCCAAATGCCCCGGCTCGTGCAAGTGCAGATCCACATCGACATTTGCTTCTACCGCAAGCTCCATCATGGCATGCAGCGAGGCCTCCATATTTTCATCTACCGTCGCGGGATCGACGCCACCGACAGCCGTTGCGCCGTTTCGAAGAGCTTCCCTGACTAAACCAACCGATTGGCTGCGCAAAAGTCCGTGCTGCGGGAAGGCAACAAGCTCATAGGAGAGTTGATCCTGATAAGCTTCCAACGCACGCAAAACCGCCTCCAGGTTCTTTAGACCACTAATGGGATCCACATTGCACTGGGCGCGTATTTGGGTTACCCCGTTTTGCACAAGAAGCTCTAGAATTTTTTTTCGCCCGTTCCTCTCTCACAGGGAGCAACTGTGGGATGAGCTCCTCTTCCTCTTTGATGCGGTCAAAAATACTGACAAATGGGGTGCACGCTTTCCAGGGGCCGCCGTAGTAGGTTTTATCTAAATGAATGTGCATGTCTCGAAATCCGGGCAGCATCAGCATTCGATTCGCATCCCGCTGTGGCAATTCGTCGATGATCGTTTCATCACTCGAAATGATTTTACTGATTTTTCCGTCTTCGATATATATGTGGAATACGTCCGTAAGCGTTCCAGCTACCACGCCATCTTTATATCGATATCCACTTTCGAGTAAGACATTCGTTAACCAATAAGAGGCTGTCATCCGTTTCCCTACTTTCCCTATGATTTACTTGATGGCGGCATCGGGCGGAAGCTTTCTGAAAAAGTTCGTGCCAAGCGCAAGATACGTAAATCCGATGGCAAGTCATATCAGACCCGTGGCCTTTGCATATGGATCCAAATTAAACAAGAAAAACAAGTGATCGAGGCACCGATGGCCGGAATAACCAGATAACGAAGAAAGTCTACGCCTGTACGCTTTTTCTGTTTTATGAAGTAGTAGAAAATAACAGAAATATTCACTAATGTACACGCAGACAATGCACCAAAGTTCACGAGAGAAATAGCTGTCGTCACATCAAGAAAGAGTGCACTTAAGCTGACCGCGCCAATGAATACAATACTGTTTGTCGGAGTTGCCGTTTTGGGGTGAATGTATCCGAAAAATCTCTTCGGGATGATGCCCTCGCGTCCCATTTTCCACAGCATTCGTGAGCAGGCCGTTTGTCCCGCTAATGGTCCTGCGATTGCACCTATCAGAGTAAAAAATGGGTAGATTACGGCTAAGACCCCATGCCCATCAAGCTAAGAACCTTCATTTTGGAATCTAGTGATGGAATCTCTTATTTTCAAGAGTCGTTAATTTGTTTTCTTAAAAATAAACATGCCAAATAAGCCTTAACCAGGCT
>NZ_JBITPN010000040.1:0-71595 GCF_050467985.1 Brevibacillus sp. NRS-1366
GTAGGTGGAGGGTAGTTCACTTGTCACAATTTTGTCTCTGTAAGTTCATTTTCAAGCTGTCCACCCCGTTAGAAATGACGAGGTCCGTATGATATGATGGGAGATGATAACGACTGTTGTAATGTACATATAGGAGGATAAATGACGATGAGCAATAGCATAAAAGAAATTACCCCTCAAGAGCTGCTTGCAAAGCTTGCGGCAAACGAGAACGTACAAGTCATTGATGTACGAGAAGTAGACGAATGGAACGCAGGCCACATTAAACAGGCAAAGCTGATTCCACTTGGTTTTTTGCCGCATCGCCTGGATGAGCTGGATAAAGACATTCCGATTGTCATGGTATGCCGCAGCGGTGCGCGCAGCAATATGGCGACAGAGTATTTGAGTGAGCAAGGTTATGACGTTGCGAACATGGTTGGCGGAATGCTCGCATGGCCAGGAGAAAAAGAACTGTAAGAGGATGAGTTCCTTTTCACTCGCTCGGTAGGATGTATAGAGAAAAATGCTTGGATAAGCAGGGGAGGAAGTAAATCGTGAGTGAAGGAGCACAACAACAGCAGGGGTCAGCGCTGCAAAAGCACTGGTTTACTGTGTTGGCAGGGATTATTGTTTTGGCGATTGTCGGGGTCTTTGGCTACAATTACCTATCAAAAGAACAGATTCCCGTTATGAAACCGATCCAGGACTTTACTTTGGACAATAGTAACGGATCATCGTTTACGTTTTCAGAAGGCAAGGGTAAGGTGCGCTTGGTGGAGTTTATGTTTACCAATTGCCCGGATATTTGTCCGGCTACTACCTACAACATGTCCAAACTGCAGGATCAGTTGAAGGAAAAGAGTTTGTTTGGAAATAAGGTAGAATTCGTTTCAATCACATTTGATCCGGATTTTGATACGTCCGAGGTCTTGCAACAATACGCGGACAAATTCAAGGCGGATCAGAGTGGTTGGAAGTTCCTGCGTGGAGATGCACAGGCAGTAGAAAAAGTGACCAAAGACTTTGGTATCGCAGTCCTGAAGCAACCAGACGGAACCATTGCCCACACCGCTCGCATGTTCCTCGTCGATGGAGACGGAAACATGCGTCGCGCGTACGGCATGGCAGCCGATATGGACATGGAGCAAATGATGAAAGAGATGGTAGATCTAGCAGACTAGACGCGGGTCTCCTCGAACGAGATGCGCACCACTTTTTCCGTTCGGCTTTCAAATTCAATATGAACGAGTAGCGCCCGCCTGCGATTGCCCTCCTGGAGCAAAAGCTTGAACGTCTCCTCTGACGTGGTGGGCGTTTTCTGTATGCGCCCCACGTGCAGGTAATCCACGATCTGTTCATGGGGATATTTTTGTTTCGTTTCTTGCATGGCAATCCGTCCCCATTTTGCATAAGGGGGCTGGGCATCTGTGGGAGTGGCGAATGTTATGGTCAGGAGAATGGCAACCATGACAGACAAGCTAGAGTGAATCCGCGGGAAATTGGCGAAAATCAGTATAAGGCACCTCCCTTTTTCAGCGGGTATCGTGTTGGTGTAAAGATAGGGTGCCCGCCAATCAACTTGCTTTTCGCACTTACAATTAGGTACAATTTTCCAATCAACGAGAACCGTAAAAACTTTGTTTGCAAGAAGCGATTACGCAATAACTGCAGATTGTAAGACTGGATGAAACGAACGCCTCGCGTTGTGTTACAATAAGAATGGCATGCTTGGTTCGGGTTCCCAAAATCATGCACGATGAAGTTAGGAGGAAAGAGATTGAGCGACGTTAAGATTTTCGCGATGGGCGGCCTCGGCGAGATCGGAAAAAATATGTACTGCGTCGAGTATGAAGATGAAATCATCATGATTGATTGCGGGGTCAAATTCCCTGAGAATGAAATGTTCGGCATTGATTTGGTTATCCCCGATGTTTCGTATTTGGTGGACAACCAGCATAAAATCAAAGCACTTTTGTTGACGCACGGACATGAGGATCATATTGGGGCGATTCCTTATATTTTGCGCCAAATCAAAGTGCCAATCTACGGTGGTCGCCTGACCCTGGGCTTGGTCAAGGCGAAGCTGGAAGAGCACAAGATGCAAAATGATGTAAAGCTGATTCCGATTTCGGAAGACACGGAAATTCCCTTCAACCGGTTGAAGGCGACTTTCTTCCGCACTAACCACAGTATTCCTGATTCCTTTGGCGTTGTTCTGCATACGCCAGAGGGGATGGTCATTCATACGGGTGACTTCAAATTCGATATGACACCAGTGGGACAAACAACGGAGTACGGGAAAATTGCAAAACTCGGTGCAAGTGGAGATGTGTTGGCACTGCTCTCTGACAGTACCAACAGCGAACGTTACGGTTATACCATGTCGGAACGAACAGTAGGCGAAGGGATCCTCGATGTTGTCCGCAAAGCGCGAGGCCGCATTATTCTCGCTACTTTTGCCTCCAATGTGCACCGTCTGCAGCAAGTAGTTGACGCTGCCGAGCAGTGCAACCGGAAAGTAGCGGTTATCGGTCGCAGTATGGAAAAGGTATTTTTAATTGGACAAGAATTGGGCTACATCCAGATGCCGGAGGGCATGCTGATCGACATCAAGCACATCGACAACTACACGGACAACCAAGTGCTGATCATTTGCACGGGAAGCCAGGGGGAACCAATGGCTGCTCTGACGAGGATCGCATCCGGTTCGCACCGCACGGTTTCGATCTATCCGGAAGACACCGTGATCATCTCCGCTTCCCCGATCCCTGGCAACACGATTAATGTGAGCCGGACAATTGACAAGCTGTATCGTGCAGGAGCCAATGTCGTACTGAGCCATGTATTTGACATTCATGCCTCCGGCCACGGAAGCAGTGAAGAACTGAAGCTGATGCTCAACTTTATTCGTCCGAAGTACTTCATTCCGATCCATGGGGAATACCGGATGCTGAAGACTCACTCCAAGCTTGCTCAGCAGGTAGGGATTGAAGAGAGCAACATCTTTATCATGGACAACGGCGATGTACTCAACTGCAACCGTGAAAAAGCGTGGCTCGGCAAAGTCCAAGCGGGAATTGTCTTGATTGATGGCAGTGGTGTAGGCGACGTCGGAAATATTGTTTTGCGCGACCGCAAGCACTTGGCCGAAGATGGCCTGATGGTGGTGGTAGTCAGCCTGGATATGAAAAACTTCAAGATCCTGACGGGTCCAGACATCGTCAGCCGCGGATTTGTCTATGTGCGCGGATCTGAATCCCTCATCCAGGAAGCGACCATGCTCGTTCGTCAACGCCTGCAGGAAGCGCTGGAGAAGAAAATCAAAGAGTGGTCCGAGTTGAAATCGCAAATCAACGAAGTCATCAAGCCGTTTATTTACGAGAAAACAGGCCGTAATCCAATGATCCTTACCATTTTGATGGAAGTGTAGGATATTGCTACTTCCTCATTCTCCAATGGACATAAACGGGGTATAATATAGGTATTGGAAATGCGTTAGACAAAGGAGAGGTTGCCCAATGATGTCTTATGAAGCATATATGAGTCAAGTGATCCAACCGATGCGTGATGAGTTGACGCGCAACGGTTTCCAAGAACTTCGCACAGCAGAAGAAGTAGAGCAAACACTGCCTAACCAAGAAGGCTTGGCACTGGTTGTCGTAAACTCCGTTTGTGGTTGCGCGGCAGGTCTTGCTCGTCCGGCTGTTGTTCATTCGTTGAACCACTCTACAAAGCCTGACCACATTTTCACTGTATTTGCTGGACAAGACAAAGAAGCTACTGCAAAAGCTCGTGAGTACTTCGAAGGCTATGCACCGTCTTCCCCTTCTTTTGCTATCATGAAAGACGGCAAGATCATGACCATGATTGAGCGTCATCAGATCGAAAATAACGATCTGCAAACGATCTCCAATCTGCTGACCAGCGCATACGAACAGTACAAATAAGAGAATGGAATCTACACCAGGACGCTCGGAAACGGGCGTCTTATTTGTAGAATGAAAGGGGAACAAATCAGGATGCAGACCCGTCCGTTTGGTCGAGACCCGCATCAGGTCTCACTGCTAGGGTTCGGTGCCCAGCGCATTGTGGATGAGCATGACTGCACGGAGGACGAGGCGATAGCCATCATTCGCCGCGCGTTGGAGGCAGGCGTCAACTATTTTGATACCGCACCTAGCTACAGTGATGGTCAGTCGGAGACACGTGTAGGTCTTGGACTTGCGGGCTTGCGTGACAAGGTGTGGATTGCTACCAAGACAGGTGGCCGGACGCGCGATCTGGCACTCAGAGATTTGGAAGGCAGCTTGAAGCGTCTCCAGACCGACTATGTCAATGAATGGCGAATGCACAACATCATGCAGCCGCACGATTTGGAAGCCATTTTTGCCAAGGGAGGCGCACTGGAAGCCTTGCTCGAAGCAAAGGAGCAAGGACTCATTCGTAAAATCAGCATTAGCGCACATACCGATCCGCGTCTTTTGGCAGAGGCCATTCGCCGGTACCCGTTTGACAGTGCATTGGTAGCTCTCTCTGCGCTTGACCACTTTATTTACAGCTTCGCTCACGATTTTGTTCCCCAAGCGGTAGAAAAGGGGGTCGCCGTGATCGGTATGAAGGTAATGGGGCTAGGAAAATTGGCGCCTTGGACAGAAGAAGCCTTGCGCTATACGTGGAGCCTGCCTGTGGCGACCTCCATTCTGGGTGTCAGTAAAATGGAGGAGCTGGAGGCTGATCTGGCTGCCGCAAATACGTTTGTCCCGATGACCGACATCGAACGCGTCGAGCTTTTTCGTGAGATCATGCCACTGGTTCGACCCGATGTCCTGCGTTGGAAAGCGCGTGAATGGATGGCTGGTGAGTGGTATCAGCTCCCTGAGCTGCCATTTTAAAGCAACAGGGCGAATCATAGAGAGTGGGTAGTGAAGTCCTCCTTTCCCTTATTGTGGAAAGAGGGCTTTTTTTAATAAATTGGGGGGATGAGTATGAACAGGCTTGTTGTCATTACAGGTGTGACGAGGGGATTGGGCAGGGCAATGGTAGATCGCTTTCATGAAGCGGGATGGACGGTGGCAGGCTGCGGACGTTCTGAGGAAGAAGTACTGCGGCTATGCAGCCAGTTCGGAGATAAGCATGACTTCAAGTAGTCGACGTAGCAGATATGCGGCAGGTAGAAAAATGGGCAAAGCACGTCTATGCAGAGGTCGGTGTTCCAGATCTGCTTATTAATAATGCTTCTATCGTGAATCAAAATCGTGCTGTCATTGACCTGGCACCGAGTGAGTTTGCGATGGTTATGAACGTGAATGTGAACGGAGTTTTCCATGTCATTCGAGCTTTTTTACCGTATATGGTTGAACGTGCGCGCGGGGGAATTATGGTGAATATTAGCTCTTATTGGGGCAGATATGGAGAGGCGATGCTCGCACCCTACTGCGCTTCCAAATTTGCGATTGAAGGCTTGACCCAGTCGCTCGCTGCGGAATTGCCCCAGGGAATGGCAGCGGTCGCCCTCGATCCGGGCGGCAGTATTGATACTTCCATGCTTCGGTCATGTTCGCCAGATGAAGTAGCTGCTGCACCGAATCCAGAAGCGTGGAGCCATGTTGCTGTTCCGTACATATTGGGGCTAGGTTTAGAAGCGAACGGGAAGTCGCTCACATGCCCGCCTGTGATATGAATGGGAAGGGAAGAGGGAGCTGTCGAGGAAATCTCGGCAGCTTTTTCTAATTGAATCAGAAAGCCTAAACTTCTCCGTATCTGCGTCCTGGTTCAGCAAGAATAACCTTCCGCTAAAACGCGGTCCTCCTCTTTGAAGATGCCTCGATAGGGGTTTTCTTATAATTTCATGAATATCTTCGAAAATAGAGCAACGCTGGTAAGAGAAAAAAGCAGAAATAAGCGCAAGATCTTTGGGACGCCGACCGAAGCGCAATGGAAAAAACGAAACACGTTTTTAAGCGTCCACCCCTGAGCTACTTCTGGGGTCGTCTACTTTGGACGCGGTTTCGTTTTTGGAATGGAGCTGCCCAGGGTGACCCACAGCGGGAGGCCCAAGAATCTGGAGCGTTTTCTGCTTTTTTCTCTCCTCCCCAAAAGCAACTTTCCGAGAGGTTTTACACTTTTTCATTTTTTGTTCTGCCCCGTTTTTTCCCGATATCAAAACGTCCCTGCGTGCTGCTGCCCCTTTTTTTCACGCTGGAAAAAGGAATGGAGCATACACAAGATTACGGCAGCAAAGGAGACGATTGTCGCCAGCACCAGAGTGGGCTCCACACCTCCCTGATCGTACATGAAGCCCATCGCGAGTGGCCCGAGTAAACGACCTACTGTAGTAATAGCGCCTACTACGCCCAAATAAAACGGTGCAGACTCCCCGGTTCTCTCCGTGATAAAGGTAGGAATAGTGGGAGAGATCAGCATTTCTCCAAACGTCGTAATGATCATCCCGATGACAAAAGCGGAATAGCTGCCGTGGTACAACAGGATGAAACCGAATCCTAACGCGTAGAGAACCGCACTGGCGACGAGCTGGGCAGACAGATTTTGCCGCAGAATGCGTTTTAACCAGGTCGTAATGGGCTGACCAGCAAAAATAATGATCCCGTTGATCGTCCACAGCCAGCTATAAGAGGAAAGCGGCATGCCTTGCTCAGTAATGTAAGGGGCGACGCCTGTATTCCAAACCGTATTGGCAAAAAAGATAAAAGCACCGCCCAAGGCCATGAAAAAATACAGTTGATATCGGAGCAAAAGCGCGAATGTATTCGTACCCTGCCCGCGTTTTTGCGCCTCTGCCGATGTTTCCCCAACAAGTTCTCGATGAGAGATATTCTTCATAAAAAGGAAGAAGAACAATGCGAAAAGAAGTGTACTCCCACTATTGAACAAAAAGGTAAGCTGGAAGGAAAAAGTGGCAATCACACCTGCCAAAGAGGTACCGATGGCCATCCCTAAATTATTGCCAACATAAACAATGTTAAACAATTCACGCCGCTGCTCCCTCCAGCGAAAACCAATAAATGCCTGAATAGCCGGAAAAGAAAGGTTGAAAGTGAAACCAAGACCCGTCATCAGTGCCAAATAGACAGGCCAACTAGAAACGAGGGGAATGGACAACTGAATGAGTCCCTGAATGAGCAAGGCACCAACGATGAGTCGCTTGGCACCGAGCCGATGAAAAAGTGATCCACCGACGAATTGTCCCACGATCCCAGCCAGTGATTGGACCATCAGCACAAATCCGGCTTCGGTCATGGAGCGTTGCAAAACAGTATGTACATAAAGGGTAGTAAGGGGCCACATAAATGCGCTGCCGGAAGAGTTGATGAAGCTGGCAACCAGGAAAAATAGCGCTTCCCGTGGATAACGATTCAGCAGGGAGGCTGGGGAAATCACAATAACTCACCCCTTAAAATAAGTTTGCAAATAGTATAACGAATATTAAAAACATTGTAAATGTATAAGTTTAATAAGTGCCGCTACCCAAATAAAGGCTGCTCCACTTTGTCCAGTTTCGAGTATACTAAACAATGTGGAGAGATGGATGGAGTTCACATCAGATACAAAAGACAATAAGGTGGAGTAGTTTTTATGCGAATATGGAAACGAGTGTTGCTCCTGATGTTAGTTGTGATTGCATCAACAGCAGGATACTACGGATATTCCTTTTATCAATTTGCACAAAACATTCAAGGGCCCAATATCTTTACGCCAGCTTTGCCGGATGGTGGGGCAGCGACAAAAGCGGCTGAAATTCCTCAGTGGGATGGCAAAGAACGGGTCAATATCCTGTTGATGGGGGTAGACCGCCGGGGAATGAAAAATAACGGACTCCCTCGTTCGGACTCTATGATGGTGGTCAGTATTGATCCGGTAACAAAGCGCTATGATCTATTCTCTATTTTGCGGGATACCTATGTGGACATTCCGGGAAATGGCAGTTCACGAATCAATTCAGCGATTGTAGACGGAGGACCTGAGCTGGCGATGAAAACCGTTAGTCAGTTTACAGGTTTGCCTGTTGATCGCTATGTCATTACAGATTTTGAAGGCTTCAAGGCATTGATTGATGCAGTAGGCGGTGTGGAGCTGGATGTGGAGAAAAACATGTACTACCACGATCCAACAGACAAGGGCGTCTACGATATTAATCTCAAAAAAGGGTTGCAGCAGTTAGACGGGAACAAGGCTTTGCAGTACGTTCGTTTTCGTCACGACGCTACTTCAGATTATACGCGCACAGAGCGGCAGCGTAAATTGATGGCTGCTGTAGCGAGTCAGATGAAGAGCGGTACAACTCTGATTCAATTGCCGAACATTCTAAAAGAAATTACACCATATGTACAAACCAACATCGGCTCGATGGATATGCTGAAGCTATCTGCTCTCGGACTGAATTTGAATACACAAGCACCAGGTAACTACCAACTGCCGCCGATGGGCATGTTCCATGAATCCCACAAGGCAGGATCGGTTCTGATCCCAGATGTAGATCAAGTACAATCCTTTATTCAAGAAAAGCTCCAGCCTGCTACTGCAGAGGCCATGCAGCCAATCGAAGAAACGTCTAACAGCACGCCAAATTGAGCGTGCTGTTTTTTTTAGAGTGCCAAACAACCTCCAATCGCTTGATGTCGACCCCTGATGGATTAGAAAAAAGTTTTTACCTACTATTACTATTGACTTACTATTTTCAAAAGCGATATAATCCGACTTGTATCACGAAAATATGTAAACCGAACATAATATACGTGGATATCTTTCTTATCAAGAGAGGCGGAGGGACAGGCCCTATGAAGCCCGGCAACCGGTCTATTTTCGAATAGACGAGAGCGGTGCCAATTCCTACAAGATTGATTGGATCTTGATAGATGAGAAGGGTGGATGCGAACGTATACATGCGTTGCAGCCCCTTTTTCGTTTGATGAAAAAGGGGTCCGTTGTTTTAGTGGATCGTGTTTTTTTAACGCATAGGAAAGTTTAAGTACTTCACAGTGTGAAAGCATCCTTGCTTAAACTTCCCGGAGCGCATAAAAACCTTCCACTAAAACGCGGTCGCTCCTCGTGAGCAGGCATCGATAGTGGTTTTTTTATAGGAGGTGGAATTGTTTGATTCAACTGCGCAATTTGCATAAAAGCTACTTAGTAAACGGTGAAAAAATTCCAGCGTTGCTCGGAATAGACCTCTCTATAGATAAGGGAGAAATATATGGGATTATTGGACATTCCGGTGCAGGAAAAAGTACATTAATCCGTTGCATGAACCTGTTGGAACGACCAACCTCGGGGGAAGTCATCGTTGATGGCGTGGATCTGACCAAACTGGATGACCGCAAACTGCAGGAGCAGCGTCGTCATGTCGGGATGATTTTTCAACACTTCAATCTGCTGTCCTCTGCGACTGTTGGAGAGAATGTTGCGTTTCCTCTCAAGCTGGCGAAACGACCAAAGGCCGAGATCAAACAAAAAGTAGATGATTTGCTGAAGCTGGTAGGGCTGGAAGCTCATCGCGACAAATATCCGGCACAGCTTTCAGGGGGGCAAAAGCAGCGCGTAGGGATTGCCCGCGCCTTGGCGAACGCCCCCAAAGTATTGCTATGCGACGAAGCGACATCCGCGCTTGACCCGCAGACGACCAATTCCATTTTGGCTCTGCTGCTCGACATCAACCGCAAGCTGGGATTGACCATCGTCCTGATTACGCATGAGATGCAGGTCATCCGCTCGATTTGTGACCGCGTAGGGGTAATTGACGGTGGACTGATCGTCGAGGAAGGGAAAGTACTCGAAGTATTCCTCAAACCGAAGCATCCGACTACACAGGAATTTGTGGAGCAGGTGGCAGATTCCAATGAGCTGCGAGAAGCGGTTGCCCATGAGAAAGCCTCAGGCAATCGTACTATTGCTCGCGTCACCTTTTTGGGAGAACAGACGTATAAGCCGATTTTGTTCCAGACGATGCAAGAAACAGGTACCGTATTCAGCATCCTGCAAGGGACGATTTCCCGCATGAAAGATACGCCGTATGGTCAGCTGGTCGTCGAGCTCGAAGGCGATGCCGAGCAGAACAAACAGACGATCGAGAAGCTGCGACAAAGCGGCCTTGAAGTGGAGGTGATATAGATGGAATGGTTGCAAATGAAAAATGTCGACTGGTCTGAGATCGGCATTGGAACCGTAGACACCCTCTCCATGCTTGGCTTTTCTACTTTGTTTACAGTCCTGATTGGTCTGCCGCTGGGTGTGATCCTCTTTCTCACTTCCAGGGGGCAGCTCCTTGCGAACCGCGGTTTTTATATGGTGGCATCTTTTATCGTAAACGTCCTGCGTTCGGTTCCCTTTATCATTTTGATGATTTTATTGATCCCTGTTACCAAAGCAATCGTGGGTACATCACTTGGTGTACTTGGTTCCATCCCGCCGTTGGTCATCGGGGCTGCACCTTTCTTTGCCCGCTTGGTAGAAACGTCTCTGCGTGAAGTAGATCGCGGGGTAACCGAGGCAGCGCAGTCGATGGGTGCGTCCAATTGGCAAATCGTGTGGAACGTGCTTCTGCCGGAGTCTCGTTCTGGTCTGATTGCAGGCATTACCATTACGACGGTAGCGCTCGTGTCCTACACGGCGATGTCAGGCGTAATTGGCGGCGGTGGTTTGGGTGACCTGGCTATTCGCTATGGATACCAGCGTTTCCAGACGGATGTCATGATTGTAACGGTTATTATTTTGCTTGTGTTGGTGCAGATCTTGCAATCGCTGGGAGACCGCCTGGTTCTCAAATACAGCCGCAAGTAAGGTCTTTCCATATATCGTTTTAAACTGGTTTACAAAAAAAGGGGGAAATCTACTGTGAAGAAACTAGTCGTATCTGTACTTACTACTGTATTGGCATTTTCTTTGGCTGCTTGCGGAGGCAAAACAGAAACCGCTCCAGCTACAGACGGCAACGCGCAAGGCGGACAACAAGAAGTGACGCTGAAAATCGGTGCTTCTGCTGTACCGCACGCAGAAATCCTGAAATTCGTTCAGCCTAAGCTGAAAGAACAAGGTGTAAACTTGGAAATCAAAGAATTTACCGATTACGTGCAACCGAATATCCAAGTAAACGAAAAACAACTTGATGGAAACTATTTCCAGCATAAACCTTACCTAGAAGATTTCAATAAAGCTCAAAATATGGATCTGGTGCCAGTGGTAGCGGTGCACGTTGAACCATTTGGCGCTTACTCCAAAAAAATCAAAAGTGCTGACGAGTTAGTTGATGGTGCAACGATTGCTCTGCCAAACGATGACACCAACAACGGCCGTGCACTGGCTCTCCTCGAGAAAAACGGCGTAATCAAGCTGAAAGATGGCGTAGGGATCAGCGGCTCTGTGAAAGATATCGTGGAAAACAAGAAAAACCTGAAATTCAAAGAAGTAGAAGCTGCGATGCTGCCGCGCGTTCTGGACGAAGTAGACTTGGCGCTGATCAACACCAACTATGCACTGGAAGCTAAATTGGTACCTACTAAAGACGCTCTGTTCATCGAAGACAAAGAGTCCCCGTATGCGAACTTCCTGGTAGCGCGTCCTGACAACAAAGATTCCGAAGCGATGCAAAAACTGGCGAAGGAATTGAACTCTCCAGAAGTGAAAAAATTCATTGAAGACACTTACAAAGGCGCGATTATGCCAGCGTTTTAATGTAAAAACAATTGATAGATCAAATAAACCCAATCTGCCGCCTTGGCTGGTTGGGTTTATTTTCCTTTATAATAGAATAAATATTCATAAAATTAAATTAAATCTTAGCAAACCCCATTCTCAAGTCCATTTTTGTCGAGTATATTGTGGTGGCGATAGAAAATATTTGATAAGGGGGAACATTTGAATGAGACAGAAAATTTCTATCATTACCGCGATGATTATTATTTCAGGAAGTATCCTGGCAGCTTGTTCAGGAGGGGGACAGACTACGGCACCGAGCTCAGTTGATTCGGGAGCCAAGGTGGTAGAATCCAAGAAGCCCCAAGTATTCCGGGCAAATCTGACGAGTGAGCCGTCTACAGCTGATCCGGGATTAGCCAAGGATGCGACTTCTGGAACCGTCGTCCGCGCTGCATTTGACGGCCTGACCCGTCTCGACAAGGATTCGAAACCAATGAATTCGGTCGCATCAGATGTAAAGGTGTCGGAAGATAATCGCATTTATACCTTCACACTGAGAGATTCAAAATGGAGCAACGGGGACCCAGTAACCGCCCAAGACTTTGAATTTGCCTGGAAGCGTGTACTCGACCCGGCGCTCGCAGCAGAGTACGCTTATCAATTGTATTACATCAAGAATGCAGAGAATGTCCACAAAGGAAAGGCCAAGGCAGATGAGCTCGGAGTAAAAGCGCTGGACGACAAGACACTCGAGGTCACGCTAGAGAATCCTACGCCCTTCTTTCTGGAGCTGACGGCTTTTTACACGTATTATCCCGTGTCCAAAAAAGCGGTGGAAGCTAATCCAAAATGGGCATTTGAAGCGGCCACGCATGTAGGGAATGGCCCCTTCAAAATGACAGAATGGAAGCACAAGAGCAAAATTGTTCTGGAAAAGAACGAAAATTACTGGGATAAAGATGCGGTCAAACTGGATCGAATTGAATTCGCCATGATCGAGGACGATAGTACGGCTTTGTCCATGTTTGAAAATGATGAGCTGGATTGGGCAGGTCAGCCGCTCGGCGGATTGCCAGTGGATGCGATTCCGGCGATAAAGGAATCAGGGAAGCTGGTCATTCATCCAAAAGCAACCATGTATTGGTACAAAATTAACACGACCAAAGGGCCGCTCGCTAATGCCAAAATTCGCAAAGCACTGGCTTATGCCGTCAATCGTCAAATCATCGTAGACAACATTACGCAGGTAGGACAGGTACCTACGATGGGAATGCTTCCGCAGTCCATGATTGTGAAACCGGAAGGCTACTTCAAGGATAACGATGTCGATACAGCTAAACAGTTACTGGCAGAAGGGATGGCTGAGCTGGGGCTGACGAAGCTGCCTCCAATTACTCTGTCCTACAATACGGCAGATCGACACACGAAAATTGCAGAAGCCTTGCAGGATCAGTGGAAAAAAGGGTTGGGGATTGATGTGAAGCTTGCAAACAAAGAATTCAAAGTTCATTTGCAGGACCTGCACGAGTTGAAATATGAGATTGGTCGTCTCGGCTGGAATGCAGATTTTAATGACCCGATCAATTATTTGGAGATGTTCCGTGACGCGAATACGGGGACGAATGACACCGGCTGGGAAGATGCGCGGTACCAGGAACTCCTGAAGCAATCGGCATTAGAGGGGAATCCGGAGAAACGCAAAGAGCTGTTTGCCCAGGCTGAACAGATTTTCATGGATGCAATGCCTGTCATTCCGCTATTTACGGATGTAGATGTATGGGTGCAAAGCGACAAAGTAAAAGATGTACAGGTAGATGGACTCGGATTTATTGATTTGAAGTGGGCGAGCAAAACGGAGTAGACAAGAAAATGGGCTTGTAAATAAAAAAGCGGGGAGAGGATGTGATCCGGCAGCCATGTTTGGAGGCTGACCGGATACGCTCCTTGTTCCCGCTTTTTGCTTGAGTCATTATTGCCTAACAGGGAATCAAAATCCAAAATCCAGTGTTTTACCCGTTTCCGCATAGGTTTTGAGATTGGAGAGAATCATCGGCCAGTGTTTGCTCGCATTAGCGTGAGAAGGATGATCAGCTTGCCATTGGTCGTTGATGAGCACTAGCTTCGTGCATTTGCCGACGGGCTCTAGGGTAATGGTGACACGCGTCTTTAGGTCAGCATGGTTTTCATAATAGGACGGACCAGGATGCTCGAGGTAGCTGATGACTCGATTTGGTTCAAACTCCAGCAGCTTACCGTATACATGTACCGTTTGGTCGCCGTCGTTTCCAGGGCCCACATAAGCCAGCTCGTCACCTACTTGAAAAGTAGAGCGAATGGTACAGCCGAAAAAAATATTCGAGACACCCTCATCTGAGACTAAAGCATGCCAGACATCCTCCGGCTTGGCTGCGATATAGAAATCGTAACGAAGATCCATGATTGTGCCTCCCGTTTTTGTTAGATTTGGAATTGAAAACGTTTCTTTCAACAACTACTCTAAGTATAAACAGAAAATGGATGGTCGTATTGTAAAAACACGACAGGGGGCCAGGCATGGAAAAAATAGCAGTCAAGTTTCCAAAGGGCGTTCTGCATGCGTTGATCGGAGAAAAAAAGTTCTCCCTCCTAAGATTTCAACCTTCTGCGGAAAACAGATATTTTGTACAGCATTACTGGATCGTCAGATGGGATTTGCGTGGTGAACCGCCTTATTCGCAGACGGTACTGGCACATCCCAATATCAATCTCGTATTTGAAAAAGGGGCAACCGGCATCTTTGGAGTGGCGAAAACGACTTCTTCCCACGTGTTGCAAGAACAAGGCAGGGTCGTTGGCGTTAAATTCAAGCCCGGCGGCTTTTATCCGTTCCTGCAGGCACCAGTTTCCTCGCTAACGGGTGGCTCGATCAGTCTGGAGGACGTATTTGGCGTCGAGACGGCACCGCTCGAAAACGAGATATTAAATCAGCCCGATGATACGAAAATGGTGAGTCATGTGGAGGCATTTCTATCTGCACACTTGCCAGAGCGCGACCCGAATACAGCGCTGGTCAGCGGGATCGTAAAGATGATCCAAGAAAACCGATCGATTCTAAAGGTAGAGGATGCTGTTCGCATATCCGGTATGAATATGCGGACGATGCAGAGATTGTTTGAGCGTTATGTAGGGGTAAGCCCAAAATCAGTCATTCAGCGCTACCGTCTCCATGAAGCGGCAGAACGAATCGATCAGGGAACAGTGAGAGATTGGCTGGATCTATCCATTGGACTCGGCTATTACGATCACTCCCATTTTATCCGTGATTTTCGCTCTATTGTAGGCGTGTCTCCCGAAGAGTACCGCCAAAGCAAGTAAAACAGAAAAGAGCTGTCCCCGATCAGATGACGGATGGACAGCTCTTTTTTTTATCCAATATACCTCGGCCTTTTAAAACCGGCTTCTTTTGTAGCAATCACGATAATCCCTTCTTCGGAATCAAGCACGGAAGGACCATCGTGATAAATAAAGCCCTGGAGGGAAGGGATATGACCATGCACCTTTCTCGCACGTTGTGCCAAGAGGGAGCGCCAGACTTGCCTGGCTACATGTCTGGAAACAGGCCTTACGTGGCCGGATACGGTCATGTGGGCATGCGGTTTTCGAGATGGCATGGCATTGTTCCCCTTTCTAATATGGTTTCAAAGTAATAGAAAAGATCTTCATTGGTGCGGATCAGCTGTTCTGCTATATCATTTAGCTCCATCGGGACATCTTTTGCTAACAAATGGATCGTGAAAACAAATATTTTGGCGACAGTAAAACTGAGGATCAGCTCTTTTTCATTCCCATACTTTTTCCCCGTGTACGAAATGACTTTCTTGTTGGTCAAGAAGGAGTCGACTACATAGCTTCGAGGATGGGTATTACTTACATTGTATTCCAAAAAATACGTTTTTGCATGGTCTTTTATTGCCCCCGAGCAACCAATTTGTTTCAAGGCCCTACCGTCTTCTGTTAATTGAAAGAGAGTCGTCCCTTTTACACGAAAATCAGCCAACGGGTAAAATTCGTTGTGGAGAGCGCCGAGGACGGCATGGATGCGAGGTATCATCTGATCACTCGATTCTATCGTCGAGAGGAGGAACCTGGCATGAGACTCCAAACTCCGAACATATCCTTGCAACTCTTTTTCGGACAAGCCTTGTTGCAGCAGTCCGTGCTTCTGGAGCTGGCGGCGAATATGATGACAGGCAGTACCGATTTTGGCCGGAAAAAGCGATGGATCTGTCGTGTGCTCGTAGGTAATGGGAGCAATCCCGAGAAGGTCTGTGGGAAGATGCAATCCATGGACATGACGGGGTGTCATGAAGAATACGCGCTCGATTCCCAGTTTACCTGTGAAAAGGCCAAATTCAAACAGCACATTGTCACGGACTGTTTTGACTTCCTGTGCTCTGTATCTGGTAAGGTCGTCCGGCGTAAAAACAAAAACAGCAAAGTCCACCTGCCTGGTCATAGCGATCAAATCGTGCAATGTGACACTGCTGGGGTCGAATACACCCTGCGGCCAGACGATGCAATCGGCCTCATGCTCGAGTGCGGCTTGAATTTCGTAGGCGACGGGGAGACCTTCTACTGATGATCCGATGAAAATCTCCGGCCTATGTTTATTGTGCACGCTGCCACTCCCCTTCTGGCAACCATTACTTACCAATTCCATTACTTGTAAGTGTAGAGGAATTCTCCAGATTTGCATAGTTTTTCTTGCTGGAGGAATACTTCATCTGATGAAGGTTTAAAATTTATTTCCTTTAACATAATTTGATATTCGAATAAAACATAATTAAACTTACTTAAATTGTCTTTAATATTACTAAAAATGCAGTATATTGTTGGAGTAGCTTTCAATGGAGTTTTACCGATATATAAGGGGGTCAACACCAATGAAAAAAAGCGTATTTGCAGCTATGAGTTCTATCCTTGTGTTGAGTGCTGCGCTGGCTGGCTGTGGCGGCGGCGAGAAAGCAGGAGGGCAAGGAAGTTCTACTGGCAGTGAACAAACTAACGGTCCAAAAGTTTTGCGCATGAACATGAAGAGTGAACCACCAACAGCTGACCCTGGTTTGGCTGAGGATTCCACTTCCGGCGCTCTTTTGCGTGCGACATTTGACGGTTTGACTCGTATTGGTGAAGACGGCAAACCGCATGAGTCCGTTGCCGAAAAAATCGACGTATCCGAAGATGGCTTGACATACACGTTCCACCTGCGCGACAGCAAATGGAGCAACGGCGATGCCGTAACTGCTAAAGATTTTGAATTCGCCTGGAAGCGAGCGCTCGATCCGAAGCTCGGCTCCACTTATGCATACCAACTGTACTATCTGAAAAACGCTGAGGAGTACAACACCGGAAAAGCGAAAGCAGAAGATGTTGGCGTTAAAGCCACAGATGACAAAACACTTGTAGTGACTTTGAAAAACCCAACTCCTTTCTTCCTGGAGCTGACTGCGTTCTACACCTACTTCCCGGTTAACCAAAAAGTAGTCGAGTCCGATCCGAAATGGGCCGGAGAAGCGAAAACACACGTAGGTAACGGTCCGTTCAAGATTGATACTTGGGGGCACAAGAGCAAGCTTGTTCTCGCAAAAAACGAGAACTACTGGGATAAAGATGTTGTTAAACTGGACAAGATCGACTTCTCCATGGTAGAGGATGAGAATACCGAGCTGTCCATGTTTGACAATGGCGATCTGGACTGGGCAGGTGCCCCTACGAGTGCACTCCCGACAGATGCAATTCCAGCATTGAAAGATTCCGGCAAACTGCAAACACGTGCAATTGCGGGAACTTACATGTACAAATTCAATACGGAGAAACCGCCTTTCAACAATGTGAAAATCCGTAAAGCGTTCGCTTATGCGATTGACCGCAAGTCCATCATCGATAACGTGACGCAAACCAACCAAGAACCAGCAATGGGTCTCGTACCGCCGACAATGGCTGTTGCAACCAGCCCATACTTCAAAGATAACGATGCAGAAGCAGCGAAGAAATTGCTGGAAGAAGGTATGAAGGAAGAAGGCATCACCAAAATGCCAACCGTAACTCTTTCCTTTAACACTTCCGAGGGTCACAAGAAAATCGCTGAAGCGATCCAGGACCAATGGAAAAAGGTTTTGGGCGTAGATGTGAAGCTGGAGAACAAAGAGTGGAAAGTATTCTTGGATGACATGCACCAAGGCAAATTCCAAATCGCGCGTTCCAGCTGGACTGGCGACTACAACGATCCATACACATTCCTGGATCTGTTCAAGCTCAAAAAAGGCAGCAACAACGACACCAACTGGGAAAATCCGAAGTACCAGGAGCTGCTGAACAAATCCGCTGTTGAAAAGGATCCAGAAAAACGCAAACAGATTCTGGCCGAGGCAGAGGCATTGCTCATGGACGAAATGCCAGCTGCACCAATCTATTACTACACTCATTCCTATGTGAAGGACGACAAAGTAAAAGGTGTTGTTCTCGACGGTCTGGGCTTTGTAGACTGGAAATGGGCGGACATTCAATAATCAACTACGAGAGAAGAAGGGTGTACAACCCTTCTTTTTTTGTTTTCAAACAAAGGCTTCGAATGCCATGTAGTTGAATGGAAAAGTTTCGATAAATTCAAAATTTTATAAATAAAGGAAAATAAAAATGCACCTTCAGCTATTTCTCGTGGGGAAATATAGAATAGAAAATAATTGGATAGGCCAATAAACCCTTGATTTAATAAGGGTTTATTCGTTTTTATAGAACTTAGGAATCTTTTTCCGTTTTATTTTATCAGTAAATTTATTTTTATAATTGATTAACAATCTTTATAAATAAATAAAAATTTATTAAATCAATCTAAAACATGTTTAAAAATAATATAAATGCATGTATATTGAAAAAAGATTTAGAAAAGGGGGATTACTTGTATGAAAAAGAATGTTTTCGTAGCAATGAGTTCCATCCTCGTCCTTGGGGCAGCTCTCGCAGGTTGTGGCAGCGCTAACCAAGCAGCCGCGCCAGCAGACAAAGCTGCGCAAGGAAGCACAGCTGAAAAACCAGCAGCTGGAGCAAAAGTATTGCGACTGAACCTGCACTCCGAGCCGCCAACAGCTGACCCAGGTATTGCAGAAGATTCCACTTCTGGCACCATCGTTCGCGCTACTTTCGAAGGTTTGACTCGTAACGGTGGCGACGGTAAAGTACATGAGGCAGCAGCGGAGAGCTACACGGTTTCCGAAGATGGCAAAACATATACATTCAAAATCCGCGATGCAAAATGGAGCAATGGCGATGCAGTAACGGCTAAAGACTTCGAATTTGCATGGAAACGCGCTCTGGATCCAAAAACAGCTTCCAACTATGCATACCAGCTGTACTACATTAAGAATGGTGAAGCGTTCAACAAAGGAACGGCTAAAGCAGAAGACGTTGGCGTAAAAGCGGTCGACGACAAAACTTTGGAAGTAACTCTGGAAAACCCGACTCCATTCTTCACTGAGCTGACAGCTTTCTATACTTACTACCCAGTAAATCAAAAATTAGTAGAATCCAACGAAAAATGGGCTGCTGACGCAAAAACTCACGTTGGTAACGGACCGTTCAAACTGGAGGCTTGGGAGCACAAAAACAAGCTGACTTTGGCGAAGAACGACAACTACTGGGATAAAGACAACGTAAAATTGGACAAGATCGAATTCTCTATGGTAGAAGATGAGAACACAGAGCTGTCCATGTTTGATAACGGAGAGCTCGATTGGGCTGGTGCACCTACTAGCGCCCTGCCAACTGACGCGATCCCGGCTTTGAAAGATGCCGGTAAAATGAAAACCCAACCAATCGCGGGTACTTACTGGTACAAATTCAATACGGAAAAAGCACCGTTCAACAACGTGAAAATCCGTAAAGCATTCGCATACTCCATTGACCGTCAAGCTCTGATCGACAATGTATTGCAAGCAGGTCAACTCCCTGCAACAGGTGCAGTACCACCGTCCATGGCTTTGAACAAAGATGGCTACTACAAGGATAAAGATCTGGAAACAGCGAAAAAGCTGTTGGAAGAGGGTATGAAAGAAGAAGGCATCACCAAGCTGCCAACCATCACTCTCTCTTACAACACTTCCGAAGGTCACAAAAAGATCGCAGAAGCAATCCAAGACCAATGGAAAAAGAACCTCGGCGTAGACGTGAAGCTCGACAACAAAGAGTGGAAAGTGTACATCGAAGATCTGCACCAAGGCAAATTCCAAATCGGTCGTATGGGCTGGTTGGGTGACTTCAACGATCCAATCAACTTCCTGGAGCTGTACAAGGAGAAAAAAGGTGGCAACAACGACACCAACTGGGAAAATCCGAAGTACAAAGAGCTCTTGAACCAATCCGCTTTGGAGAAAGATCCAGAGAAACGTAAAGCGATCCTGGCACAGGCTGAGCAAATCCTGATGGATGATATGCCTATCATGCCAATCTACTTCTACACGCAATCTTGGGTACAAAACGATAAAGTTACTGGCGTTGTTATCGACGGTCTCGGCCATGTCGACTACAAAAACGCTGACATCGCACAATAATAGTTGTAAGAAACGAGAGGCGCCCTGTGTGCCTCTCTTCTTTTTTTTGACGACTCATGGACAAATGACCAATCCACCGTGCACTTCCTGACATAGAGTGAAAGGAAACAAACTGTGATCTGGGGGGATAACTGTGGATATTGGCAAATTGCTGAGTATTGTAAAGTCGATTCCCAAGGATAAGTTGAAGACAGATGCTGGCCTCAAAGACGTCATCCGTGAAATGGGCAAGAAAATGGGAAAGAACTTCACAGATAAAGAGCTGAATGGCTATGTGGCGCAGTTTAGACAAATGTCCAAAACCGAAAACGTCGGTAGTCTCATGAATAAACTGTCCAAGAAGGGCGTTGATGCCAAAGACTTGAACAACATCAAGAAACGCTTTAAATAAGGGGGAGCGTAAAAAGGAGGGAGGTGGGATTATCGCTTCCAAAACGAAAAAGAAGCAAAAGCAGGCCGACTCCCAGGATCACCTGATCGAGACGATGAATAAGCTCGCAGATGCTCACCATACGAGTAATGAGCAGATGATGCGCGAGATGAATCAAGTTCGCCAGGAGCTGCAGGATATGAAAGATACATTGGGTCGACTCAAGGCGAGACCCGCGATTGAGCCGCGGCGCAGCATTTTATTCGGGGCACGCCGACGCCCCATTCCTGTTCAGCCCGTTCCGGAAAAACCAAAGCCTGCCTTTTCACTAGAAGATTTACTACCGCTTTTGCCACACCTCAGTGGAGCTATCCCACAATTAAAGAACCCCAAGGTGGCGGAATCGATCAAGGTCTTGTCCAATCCTGCGGTCCTATCCATGATCCAGCAGTTTGTGGCAAATGGAGGATTAAATATGCTAAAGGGACCTGTTGAGCAGGTAAGCAGGAGAGAGCGACGTGGATTGTTTCGTTAACATGTCACGCGAGGCGTTCATTTCGGGAAACGCCTCTTTTTTTTGGAGATCGGATCTATGCCGTTTGTCATGCGGAAATATCAGACTATTTACACTATACAAAAAATTGAATTTCTGGCATAATTGTCTACGAATGTAAACTTCTTATTATTGAGGAGGACAAGCATGTTGAAAAAATCGTTAGTTCCTTTTTGTCTTGTGGCAAGTTTGACGTTCGGAATGACTGCTTACGCTGCACCACATCCTTCTGACAGTGCATTTGACAACAAGATCGTCAAAAGAATAAAGGTAGACAACATTTACAAAATGGTGAAGGAGTTATCAGAAGAACCGAGAGTGGCCGGAACAAAGTCTGAGCATAATGCTGTTACATATATTGAAAAGAAGTTTCAATCGTATGGGTATGATACAGAACGGCAGCCTTTTGAGTTTTACAGTTTTTCAGGGCCGACCGATTTTTCTTTTTCCGTCAGTGGATTTGAAGACACCGATTGGGATCTGGGCACCTTTACCTATGGAGTGAACGGAAGTGTGACCGAAGAATTGGTTTATGCCGGGTTGGGTAGAGAGAGTGATCTGGACGACGTGGATGTGGACGGCAAAATTGCGCTGATAAAGCGCGGGGAGATCTCTTTTGCGGATAAAGTGAAAAATGCTGCAGAGGCAGGGGCAAAAGCTGTCATTATCTTTAATAACAGCTCCGGCACCATCAACGGGACACTTGGAGGACCGGATGACAGCTTTGTTCCAGTCCTTGCGCTCACGAAGAAGCAAGGAGAAGAGCTCCTGGAGAAATTGGATGCGGGCGAAGAGCTGACCGCAACAGTAACCGTGGAAGGGGCAGAGACCAAGGAAAGTACCTCATACAACGTGATTGCCACCAAAAAACCGGACAAAAATAAGGACAACGGGCAAATCATCATTGTCGGTGCTCATCACGATTCGGTAGAAGGGGCACCTGGTGCCAATGACGACGCCTCTGGTACAGCGACAACGCTTGAGCTGGCGCGTGTCATGGCGAATATGCCGACAGATACGGAAATCCGCTTCATTACTTTCGGAGCGGAAGAGAACGGACTTCTTGGCTCCTATGCCTACGTGGAATCCCTGTCGGAAGAGGATGTGGAAAATACGGTGGGCATGTTCCAAATGGACATGGTAGGAAGCAGGGATGCCGGTAAATTGATCATGTATACAGTAGATGGGGAGAAAAATGTCGTCACTGACTTGGGGGCGGCAGCCGGATCACGCTTGTCCGAGACTGTAAACTATGGTCGTGAAGGTCGAAGCGACCACGTTCCCTTTGCAGAAGTGGGCATTCCAGCAGCGTTGTTCATCCATGCACCGGTAGAGCCTTGGTACCATTCGCCGGAAGACAGCATAGACAAAATAAGCAAGGACAAGCTACAGGAAGTGGCTGAAATCGTAGGAGCTGCGGTTTATCAGATCGCACGTCCGGATACGCCAGCCTTGAAAAACGCACACGTTGCGCCAAAGCCTGTCGACTATGATTTTGAGGAAAGAGAATTAGAATAGAGATAATGATTTTCAAAAGAAAAACGACCAGGAAAGTGCCGTGAACCGGCACTTTTTTCTGTTTGTGATTGATTTGGTACCAAAAGACTATAAACTTTACAGATCATGAAGCGTCTAATAGAATGGTGAACGTTGCACAATGGCTGAAGCCACAAAAAAACAGACATCACGGAGGAGGTCATGATGAAAAGAGGATTGTACCCGCTGCTTCTAGCACTGCTGGTCCTGCTATTGATCCCCGGTTGGGCAACAGCTGCAAAGGCAGCGACAGATGAAAGCGTCAAGCTGATGATCGGTGGACAAGCTGTAGAGCCTGATGTGCCGCCAGTCATCAAGAATGGACGGACACTGGTTCCTGTTCGTGTGATCGCTGAAGGACTCGGGGCAGAGGTAGCTTGGAATGAAGCTTCTCGAACAGCCGTGATTACACGGGGGGCACAACAACTTTCCCTTACGCTGGATTCTCGAAGGGCTTTGGTGAACGGCAAACAGGTTAATCTGGATACAGCGCCTGTCATTGTAGGGCAGCGCATGCTGTTGCCGCTGCGTTTTGTCGGGGAATCGCTGGGGGTTACGGTAGGCTGGGATAACAGTAACCGTACAGTGGTTGCAAACGAAACGCCACAGGTAATGCTGAACGGTCACATACCTGCGCAGGCAATCAAGACGTATCTGGTGTCTGATACGATGTATGTTTCGGCACAGGCAGTTGCGCAGCAGGTTGGACAAAAGGGATTTGCATGGAAACGACCTGAACGAGGTCTGACGATTGATGACCAATTGGTTCTTTCATTAGAACAAGTAGAGAGTGAGCTGGGAGGCTCATTCGCTTGGAATAAGAAAAAGAACTTGGTAGAGATCGATCGACTGAACCACCTGCAAGGTTTATCGCGTGACGGGGATCGCGTACACATTGAAACGACGATGCCTGTCCAGGCACAATCTTTTGTGTTGACCGGCCCACATCGCATTGTTTTGGATCTGCCGCAGACGGCTTTGAATGACGATCTCATCGAGCTGTTAGAGGAGCAAAATACTAATGTAGGCAGTATCGGTGAGACAGAAGAAAAGGAACACGTAGAGGCAACGGATGAGGATGAAGAGCAAGATCAAGATCAAGATCAGGATATGGAAGAGTCCAAGACTGAACCACTGATCGCATCGCTGCGTTACAGCCAATACAGTGCTTCACCTGATACCGTCCGTGTCGTCATTGAATTGAATCAGAAGAGTCAGTACAATCTGGAGTATACGGATGATGGTATTGAGGTGCAATTGACACCCAAACCGCAGAAAACGGGATATTTAATCGTGATTGATGCGGGGCACGGCGGTAAAGATCCAGGTACGCTCGGTACTACGGGCAACCATGAAAAAGATTATAACCTGGCTGTTGCTAATAAGGTGGTTGAGCTGCTCAAGCAGTATCCAGAGTTTCAGGTAGTACCTGTCCGCACGACAGATGTTTTTTACGAGCTGTCAGAGCGGGCTGCCATTGCCAATGAACGGGAGGCTGATCTGTTCCTTTCGATTCACGCAAACGCGGCTCCAAGCGGCAAAGCGGGAGGTACCGAAACCTTCTATTACAATGCCAACAGCAAGACCTTTGCGGAAGTCGTACATAAACATCTGCAAGGTGCTACGCAGTTCCAGGATCGGGGAGTCAAGGCTAGCGGCTTTTATGTCATTAAAAATACGAACATGCCAGCTGTTCTTACAGAAACTGGATTCCTTTCCAATCCGACAGAGAACGCACAGCTTACAAATCCAGCGTTCCAGGACAAAATTGCGAAAGCGCTAGTAGCGGCTATCCGTGAATACTATCAGTCTTATCAGTAAGGGAGGCTTTTTACGATGAAAAAAAGTCGTATGATCTGGATGGCAGCACTCGCCATGTTGCTCATGGCCGGTTGCGGGCAAAAGGCGGCTCCAGCGCCGCAGCCAACGACGCCAGTTGAACAGCCGTCTGGCTCGACTCCATCGACAACAGAGCCAAAACTGACGAAACAAACCATTACCGTTTACTATTCGGATAACGATTTGATGGAGCTGCAAAAGGAAGAGCAGGAAATTTCTTTTGCCGAGGACATCGAAAAGTATAAAAAAGCACTCTCGATGTTAGAGAAGCCACAAAAAACAGATGATCATGTACCACTGTGGAAAGACTTCCACTATCATTCTGTGACATTTGACAAAGGGACGTTAACGATTGATGCTGACAGCAAAAATCAGTACAATTTAGGCTCCAGCGGTGAAGGTATGGCCATTGATGCCTTGAAGAAAACCATTTTCCAATTCCCGGAAGTAGAGCAAATTGTCATTCTCGAAGACGGGAAAAAAGCCGAATCGTTGATGGGTCACGTAGAAATCTCGGAACCACTCACACGATAAAGCTTCTTGTAATAGAAAAAGCGGCACGCCCTGTTTACTTAGGGGGTGCCGCTTTTTTTATTAGGTTCGTTCCCGTTCCCGCTTAAAAAATTTGATTGCGTAAATACCAGCCAACCCAACGAGTGTATAGACGATTCGGCTAAGGAGAGAATCAGATCCGCCAAAAAGGGTTGCGACCAAATCAAATTTGAAAAGCCCGATTAACCCCCAGTTTATTGCACCGATAATGACGAGAATTAAGGCCAGTTTGTCCAAAATAATCACCTCTTAACAGATTAAGCAAAGTTTCTCCAAGCACGCGTGAGTTTATACAAAATTGGGCCTCATCTTTAAGAAAGCTTAACAATGGCAACACAATACAACAACATTCGACCTGTATAGTTTGTACTTGTAAGAGAGAAAAAACCGAACCTTTTAAGGAGGATTTTCATCACATGAAAAAGCTCAGCAAAATGTTTATGGCGCTGACATTTGTAGGAGCCCTGCTCGCAGGTTGTGGAAGCAATAATGCTGCACCAGCTCCAGCTCAACAACCGGCAACTTCAACTCCTGCAGCTACACCAGCAACACCTGATGCTAGCAAACCTGCGGCGGAGACAACATCCAGCGAGCCTATTACTGCAGTTGGTTCTACGGCGCTGCAACCTCTCGTTGAACAAACAGCGAAAGACTTCATGGCAAAAAATCAAGGCGTGCAAATTCAAGTACAAGGCGGAGGAAGCGGTACTGGTCTGAGCCAAGTAGCAAGTGGTGCTGCAACAATCGGTAACTCCGACATCTATGCAGAAGAGAAAAAAGGAATTCCGGCGAATGAGCTGGTTGACCATAAAGTAGCTGTTGTTGGTATGGCAGCGGCGGTTAGCCCGAAAGTAAAAGTAGATAACTTGACCAAACAACAACTGATCGACATCTTCACTGGCAAAATTACAAACTGGAAAGAAGTTGGCGGCGATGACATGAAAATCACGCTGGTTAACCGTCCAAAATCTTCCGGAACACGCGCTACCTTTAGCAAGTTTGCTTTGGATGGAAAAGAAGAAGCAGAAGGCATCACAGAGGATTCCTCGGGTACTGTTCGTAAAATCATTGCAGAAACACCAGGTGCGATCGGTTACCTCGCTCTGTCCTACTTCAACGATTCTGTGAAAGCATTGAAATTGGATGGCGTAGAAGCAAATGCAGAAAATATCATTTCCAACAAATATCCAGTATGGGCTTATGAGCATATGTACACAAAAGGTGAGGCTACTGGCAGCGCGAAAGCATTCCTGGAGTTTATCCTGACTGACGAAGTTCAAAAGAAAACAGTAACAGAGCTCGGCTTCCTGCCTATTACTGACATGAAAGTAGAACGTGATGTTGAAGGAAAAGTAACACAAAAATAAATAGTCAAACGGTAGAGGCAAGATTGAGGGGTGGAGGGGCACTTACCCCTCATTTTGCTTGCGCAAGTCTTCTTTCCAGGAGGGAGAACATGAACCATCGTATTGAAGGGGCAAAGACAAAGGGGCAATCATTGATTGCACGAAAAATGCTGACGTACAACAAGCGTCAGTTCACAGAGAATATAACAGGTAGAACAATCGCGTTGGTCTGCGCGGCTTTGCTAGTTGTAGTAGTCTTGTCCATTACGTATTTTATCGCTTCCAAAGGGCTGTCTACGTTTTTTGTAAATGGGGTTAGCATTAGCGAATTTTTAACACAGGTAAAATGGGATCCAGAGGGTGAGCCATCGGTATACGGTGTGTTTCCCTTTATTCTCGGTTCGTTTTTGGTTACCGCTTTGGCTGCGTTGATTGCAGCTCCTCTCGGCATTGGTGCCGCTATTTTCATGACTGAAATATTCCCTGGCTTTGGTAAAAAAGTATTGAAGCCGGTCATTGAGCTGTTAGTGGGTATCCCTTCCGTTGTTTACGGCTACGTGGGTCTAACCCTGCTTGTTCCTTTTATTCGTGAGCAATTTGATGTGCTAGGATTTAGCTTGTTGGCTGGGGGACTCGTACTGGCCCTAATGATTTTGCCAACAATTACGAGTGTGGCTACGGATGCCATTGAGGCAGTACCACAAGATTTGCGCAATGCGTCTCTTGCCTTGGGTGCTACCCGCTGGCAAACGATTTGGAATGTTGTTTTGCACTCCTCTCTTCCTGGATGTTTAACAGCGATTGTTTTGGGGATGGCTCGGGCGTTTGGTGAAGCCTTGGCTGTACAAATGGTCATCGGGAATACGACAAAGCTGCCTGGCAGCCTGTTGGATCCGATCAGTACGTTGACGAGTGGGATTACACTCAACATGGGGAATACGATCCAAGGTACACCTTATAATAATGCTCTTTGGTCGATGGCTTTATTGCTCTTGGCGATGTCGTTTATCTTCATCATGGTTTTGCGGATTCTTGGCAGAAAAAGGATGGTGAAATAGATGAAAGCGAGAGTAATGGACCGCGCCGCTACGATCATTTTGACGCTGATTGCCGTTCTCATTATCGGTACACTGGTAGGATTGCTAGGCTTCATTTTGTCACAGGGGTGGCACAAGCTGAACCTAAACTTCCTTACGT
Organism: Brevibacillus sp. NRS-1366; assembly: GCF_050467985.1. NCBI lineage: Bacteria > Bacillati > Bacillota > Bacilli > Caryophanales > Paenibacillaceae > Brevibacillus > Brevibacillus sp. NRS-1366. The sequence continues at coordinate 27,610 of NZ_JBITPN010000040.1, forward strand.
CACCACCTGATATCGTTAATGCAGGCGGCGGGATTGGACCGCAGTTGTTTAATTCCTTGTACCTTCTCGTTCTGACTATGCTAATTGCCCTGCCACTGGGTATCGGTGCAGGTATATATATGGCTGAATATGCACCGGATAACAAGTTTACGCAATTTATCCGGATGAGTATTGAAGTATTGTCTTCTCTTCCTTCTATTGTTGTCGGTTTGTTTGGTTTGTTGGTTTTTGTAAACATGACTGGATGGGGGTATACCCTTTTCTCAGGCGCCTTGGCACTGACGGTATTTAATTTGCCGCTTTTGGTCCGCGTCACGGAAGACGCCCTGCGTAACGTACCGCGCAGTCAAAAAGAAGCGAGTCTGGCCCTGGGGATCACCAAATGGCGGACGATTGTCTCTGTTATTTTACCGGCAGCTTTGCCAGGCATTATTACCGGAGCGATTCTCGCTTCAGGTCGTGTTTTTGGAGAAGCGGCAGCACTGCTGTTTACAGCAGGGATGTCTTCCCCTAACCTGAACTTCGCTGATTTTTCACTGGGCAGCCCTACTTCACCGCTTAATCCGTTCCGTCCGGCTGAGACACTGGCTGTGCACATCTGGAAGGTCAACAGCGAGGGGCTGACACCGGATGCACGGGATGTTGCTGATGGAGCCGCCGCCGTACTCATCATTGCAGTTTTGCTCTTTAACGTCTCGGCCCGTTGGTTTGGCACATGGGTTTACAAAAAGATGACGTCAGGATCAAACTAGGAAGAGGTGGTAGACATGTCCGTACTTACCATGCAGGACACGATGCAAGACGCCGTGAAAGATACCATTATTCAAACGCGCAATGTCTCTGTTTTTTATGGAGAAAAGAGGGCTGTTTCCGATATTCAGATGGACATTGAAAGAAATTCCGTCACGGCCTTTATTGGCCCATCAGGTTGCGGCAAATCAACACTTCTCAGAAGCCTGAACCGCATGAATGACCTCGTCCCTTCTTGCCGTGTCACAGGCTCTATTGTTGTCGACGGGATCGACATCAATAGTGAGCAAGTAAACATCGAAGGCTTGCGCCAAGTGGTAGGGATGGTTTTCCAACGCGCCAATCCATTTTTTAAATCCATCTATGAAAACATTGCATTTGCTCCAAGGTTTCATGGTTTGACCGATAGACGTGAACTGGACGAACTGGTTGAGAACAGCTTGCGCAAAGCTGCCTTGTGGGATGAGGTAAAGGACCGCTTGCGGGATTCGGCACTTTCTCTGTCAGGTGGACAGCAGCAAAGGCTCTGTATCGCCCGTGCTATCGCCATGCAGCCAACCATCTTGCTTTTGGATGAGCCAGCCTCTGCGCTGGATCCCATTTCGACAATGAAAATCGAAGAGCTGGTCATGCAACTAAAGGAAGAATACACAATCGTAATCGTGACCCACAACTTGCATCAAGCAGCGCGCATCTCCGAGAAAACAGCTTTCTTCCTGTTAGGAGAGCTGGTGGAGATGGATGATACGTCCAAAATCTTTACTTCCCCGGAAAACGAAAAGACAGAAGCCTACATCAGCGGCCGTTTTGGCTGAAAAAGAAACCTCCATCGCAGTTTCCAGTCTGCGGTGGAGGTTTCCTTTTAACGTATTGTCCTCATGCAGAGGGCTTTTCTGCTGTTCGGAAGAAGCGTATTTCCTGTTCCAAATCTTCTACAATGCCAGTTAGTCTTTCCGAGTCATGAAGGAATTGTTCGGAGAGAGAGAGGCTCTCCTGGTTTGCGGCGACAGCTTGCTGGGTTCCAGAGACGACCTCCATGGCAGAATGGGCAAGGTTGTCTACCCGTTCCTGGATGAGCTGGCTTTGACGATAAATCCATTCAGAGAGCTTTTCGATCGTCTCAAACTGATTGGTCAGTGTTTCGCTAATCTGAACAGTGTTTGTAAAAATAACAGTAGCCTGATGCAGTGTGTTGATTCCATCAATAGTAGCGTGATCGGTTGTTTCCAGGCACTGTGAGACATGAGCCATTCGGTGCTCGCCTGAGGTGATGACTTGTTGGATTCGAGTGGTTGCTTCTTCGGTTTGTTCAGAGAGCAAGCGAATTTCATCAGCTACGATCCCAAAGCCCAGCCCGGCATGACCTGCTCGTGATGCCTCGATACGGGCGTTGAACGACAAGAGTTTGGTTCTCTTTGAAATACTGGAGATCAATTCTAGTATTTCTCTGATGTCATCCATGCTCTCCTTCATAGAGGACATAGCGTTGAGTGATGCTCGCATATCCTCTGAAATTTTTTGCATATTCCCTTTTAATTGTTCCATGGAGGCTGCAGCCTTGGAGCTTTGATCACGGGACTCTTGATTTTGCATGACTGTAGTTTGCATGGAACTGTTGATCTGTGACATTTCCTTCGTGATACTCTCCATGATGGAGTGAATATGATCAATTTGTACCTGCTGCTGGTCCATCTCCAGAGAAAGCTTTTCTGTCACAGCGACGACTTCTGTTTGCATCGCGTGAGAGTGTCGGGAGCTTTTTCCCACGTGGCTTGCGACTTGTTTGACGTCTGCGATGACGTACTGTATTTTGCCGATGATGGTGCGGATTTGCAAGCTCATTCGGTTGAAGCTATCGGCAAGCTGACGAATTTCATCATTGCTTTGTACTTGCATGGTTAGAAAAAGGTCGCCGTCACTAAAGGCAGTCATTTTTTGCTGGACTTCTTTGAGTGGATGCATGATTTTACGGACGAATAAATACAAGAGCAAGGCGAGTGCGCAAAGTCCGATCGACGAGACGATGAGGATCGTCAGCTGCAGGCGACGGACCTCCTGTTTTACTTCCTGGACAGATTGGACGACGATAATGCCCCATTTAAGCGCGCTGTCGTACTGATAGGCTGCAAAGTAATCCGTTCCATTCAGCTTGGCTGCATCTATGCCAGACTGGCCAGCGATCACATTTTGAACGATGGGCAGTTGGTTCAGAGAAGGCCGCTGCAGGGCGTAGGTTTGATCAGGATGGGCGACGAGTTTCCCCTCTTGATCGACAATCATAGCATAACCGGACTGCCCCAGCTTGATTTGACTGATCGATTCGCTCAGCTTGGGAACCGAGACGAAGGCTACAACAACCCCGACAGGCTCCTCTTCTTCATTGCGCAAAGCCAGTGAGATCGCTATTTTTGGAAATTCGGTCTGAGAGAATTGGAAGACATCAGAGACAAAAACCGTTTGATTGTTGAATGCTCCTGTAAACCAGTCCGTTTTTCGCGGATCATATCCGCTATCGAGCGGTGAGCCTGGAAAGGTTAGAAAACGACCATCGTTGGTAGCTACTTGTATCTCGGAAATAGTAGGATTGCTGGCTGTAATATCGGAAAAAATGCCAAACGATTGACTGTTCGTTACTTTACTGTTTTTGTAAGTAGAAGCAAACGATTGTAGCGCTGTGACGATGGTTCGGACTCGGCTGTCGACCTCCTGCATAGCAGACCCGGATGCATCTTGCAGTTGTTGTTTTGTTTTTTCATTCAGCGTAGCTTCGGATTGATGACTGATAAAAATGGCGGCAATGGCCATCATACCGATCACCATTGCTAAGATTCCAAAGAACAGCCTCGTGAAAATGGAACGATGATGAAACGACGAGTTGCCTAGTATTCTTTTTTTTCTCGGCATCAAATGCTCTCCCCTTATTCGACAAAACGTTCAGCTTTATTGTAGGTTTTGCCAGTGAGGGCGTATATGGTTTGCAAGCAACATTTACCGTAAATTTACTTTGCTAAAAATCTTTATTGAAACTTAATAAACTTCACATAGAAGCATAACATTGCCGCGATATAGTGATGGAGAAAACGGATGTAGCAGCATAAAGAGTCTGTTTAAAAAAGGAGCGAGGACCGTATGAGCGTTATTACGGTGAGAGAGCTAAACCTCTTCTACGGGAATAAGCAAGCCCTCTATGATATAAATCTCGATGTAAATTCCCATTCGATTACGGCTTTAATTGGGCCGTCGGGTTGTGGGAAATCCACATTTTTACGGACGTTGAATCGGATGAATGATTCCGTTCCAAATACAAAGATTACGGGAACTGTAAAGGTATTTGATGAAGATATTTATAGCTACAGTGTGGAAGTGGAGAGATTGCGTAAAAACATCGGCATGGTCTTTCAGCATCCAAATCCATTCCCTAAGAGCATTTATGACAACGTGACGTATGGTCCAAAACTGCATGGCCTGATGGATCGCCACAAGCTTGACGAGATTGTGGAGACAAGCCTCAAGGCGGCAGCCCTCTGGGATGAAGTGAAAGATGTATTGAAAAAACCTGCTACAGGCTTGTCTGGGGGACAACAGCAGCGTCTATGTATCGCGCGTGCGCTGGCAGTTCAACCGCAGATCTTGCTGATGGACGAACCAACCTCTGCTTTGGACCCGATCTCCACCGCCAAAATCGAGGAGTTACTGGAAGAGTTGAAGGGCACCTACACGATTGTCATCGTGACCCATAATATGCAGCAAGCTGCGCGCATCTCCGACAAGACAGCCTTTTTCTTGAACGGTGAGCTTGTAGAATTTGACGATACGCCAGCCATCTTCCAAAATCCATGTGATAAAAGGACGGAAGATTACATCACCGGACGTTTCGGATAATGATTGAATGTAGTATGGTAAAAAGAGCGGCCTTGTACAGGGCTCGCTCTTTTTCTTATTAAGCTGATTGGATCGTTGAGAGGAGAAGTACGGTGGTCTGGATCTCATTATTTATTTTTGTGGTCACGTTGACATTCGTTATCTGGCAGCCGCGTGGCATGTCGATTGGTTATCCGGCAGTGGGCGGCGCACTCTTGGCGCTGGCTACTGGAGTCGTGACGCTGACAGACGTGGCCGAGGTTACTTCCATTGTTTGGAACGCGACGTTTGCCTTGATCGGAATCATCATTATTTCGCTCATTTTAGATGAGATTGGTTTTTTCGAATGGTCTGCTCTTCATATGGCTCGGTTGTCCAGGGGGAATGGGCGGCTGATGTTTGTCTATGTCATTTTGCTGGGGACGGTTGTATCCGCTTTGTTTACCAATGACGGTACAGCGCTGATTTTAACACCGATTGTGCTGGCCCAAGTACGCGCACTGAAGCTGGATAGCAGGATGGTCCTGGCTTTTGTGATGGCTAGCGGCTTTATTGCGGATACCAGCTCGCTGCCCTTTGTCGTGAGCAATTTGGTGAACATCGTTTCTGCAGATTATTTCGAGATCGGGTTTGCCGAGTATGCTTTACGGATGGTGCTGCCGACCTTGTTTTCGGTGGGAGGGAGCTTGCTTGTCTTGTTTGTCTATTTTCGCAAAAGCATTCCCAGGCAGGTTGATTTGTCGCAATTGAAACAGCCGCATGAAGCGATTCGTGACCAGGGCTTGTTTCGTCTTTCCTGGCTGATCCTTGGGGTGCTCTTGGTTGGCTTTTTTATGAGCGAGTCGATTCATACGCCAGTTTCGTTCATCATTATGGGAGCCGCAGCGATTTTTTGCTTGGCTGCTCACAGTAGCAAAGCAATCCAGATGCGTAGAATCATGAGGGAAGCGCCATGGGTTGTCGTCATTTTTTCTATCGGGATGTATGTGGTAGTTTGGGGGTTACATAATGCTCGCTTGACGGATCTGGTCAGGACGATGCTCGATGTGCTGGTGGAGGACGGCTTGTTCGCTACGACGATAGGGACGGGATTTATTGCAGCGATCCTCTCTTCGCTGATGAACAATTTGCCGACCGTGATGTTCAATGCGCTTGCGATTACGGGGACGGAGGCAGACGGAGTCATTAGGGAGGCTATGATCTATGCCAATGTCATCGGCAGTGATTTGGGGCCGAAGATTACACCGATCGGATCACTCGCTACTTTGCTCTGGCTGCATGTACTGGGGCGCAAAGATGTACGGATCACATGGGGACAATACTTTCGGACGGGGATTGTGCTGACTGTACCTACTTTGTTGGTTACTTTGATCGGTTTGTATATCACTTTGCTGTTTCTCGGGTAGCGAGGAATAAGGCTAAAAAGAAGGATAGGGAGGTCAAGCTGAATTTGACCAGCTCTATCCTTTTTTGCTGCAGGCTTATAAAAAGGCCTCGCTGGTAATACCTCGGTAGTAATGAATATGCCCATCATCATAAGTCGTTTGCCCTGAAAATTCATGGTAATGGCTTCCATCCGGCAAGGGAATAGGCGGCCCAGTCCAACCGCTGTAATAATGCACATGGCCATCATTAAACGTAGTGGTACCTTGATAATAGTGCACGTGTTCATTTCCTGCCCCTTGCGGAGGAGAGGTGTTTCCGCGCAGTCGATGACGATGACGATCGTTTACCGTTGTGGGGGTGTCATAACTGTGTAAATGACCTGGGATATCAGTAATTCTTACAAAGCGCAATAAATGACTGTGCCTAGCCTTCATCTGGAAACGCCCCTTTGAAGTCCATTTATCCTTAATAAATGCGGATCCCAGGCGTTTTGAGACGGACATTCGCCCAGAAAAATAGGTACCAAACGAAAGAGGGAGAGTGCAAGCCTCTTGTTCGATACGGAAAAAACAGGAATAGGACCAGGCCCGCTAGGAAAAAATAGGCGCATCGCAGCGAAAAAGGAGGATGTTTCCATGTGGCAAGGCTGGCCGATCGAACGCGTGCTGATTTTGTTTGCAGGGCTTGCGTTTTTGTTGATTGCAATTCAGGTCACACTCTTTCACGCAAGACAAAATTTTCGTCATTGGGCTATGTGGATTCCGGTACTTGAGCTTCCGGTGTTTGCTGTAACGGCTATTGTCTTATCGTTCATGAATGCTGGCTGGCTTCGCTGGGTGTTTGCCTTGATGATGATAATTGGAATGGCGGGTGGCGTATATGGGGCTTATTTGCATGCAGTAGGTGTGGGACAACGGGTAGGCGGTTACTCGCAAAGTCAAAATTTCCTCGTCGGTCCTCCCATCATCCTCCCTTTGTTAATTACAGCTATGTCGGCACTGGGGCTTCTTGCCCTGTTTTGGGGGTGAAATAGATGGCACAGCACAGTCATTATCCTTCCTATGACGTATGGGATCAGCATAAGGAATGGGATGATCACACCCAAAAGGTCGTTGGTTCCAGGCGGTCAGCTCAGGTTGCCCATCAGTTTTTCACGGAAACAGAAGCGTTGTTATTACAGACTATTGTTAGCGTGCTCGTGAATGATCATCGACTGGAAGTATTGACCTACGTAACACAGCATCTCGATGATTCGGCGGCAAGCCCGATCGGCGAATCGCAGAGGAAGGTTGGTGTCCCACCTAAAAAAGAATTGTACCGACTGGGACTCGCGGGAGTGGAAGCCGAGAGTGAGGCTGGATATGGAAAGAGTTTTGTTGCCTTGAAATCAGAGGAACAACAGAGCTTGCTTCAGGGAATCGCCGAGGGCAATGTACGGAGGGGGCAAGCCTGGACGAGTGCAGCTCCTGCTGATTTTTTTAAGCAACTGCTGCAAAACACGGTCGGAGCCTATTATTCTCATCCGTTGGTGTGGTCGGACATCGGTTATGGCGGCCCTGCTTATCCGCGTGGGTATGTTCGGGTGGAAAAAGGGTTGACGGACCCCTGGGAGGCGAAAGCGAATGGCAACGGATGACCGGGTTACGCACAACAGCGATCATTACGAAGGGCACCGCTCGCGGGGGATGGATCAGCGAAAATATGCGGACGGGGCAGATGTTTGCATCGTCGGTGCCGGAGCAGCGGGCGGTGTGCTCGCTTATGAGTTGGCTAAAGCTGGCCTCAGTGTCGTGGTGATTGAAGCAGGTCCATTCTGGGACCCGCAAAGTGACTTTGCCAGTGATGAGCTGTCCATGCGCAAGCTAGCGTGGCAAGAGACGAGACTAGTGGCTGGGAAAGACCCTCTGAAGCTGGGGCACAATAATTCCGGGCGCGGCGTAGGCGGAGGGACTGTCCATTTTACAGGGGTATTCCTGCGGTTTCACGAAAGTGATTTTAGGACAAAGACACTAGATGGAGTAGGGGAAGACTGGCCGATTTCGTATCAGGATCTGGCCCCTTACTATGACAAAATTGAGCGGGAAATAGCGGTTTCCGGTCCGGATCATTTTCCGTGGGGTGCTTTCAACGGTCCTTATCCGTACCCAGTGCGGGAACCAATTAGCGCGAATGCCCAGTTGTTCCGGGAAGGCTGTGACAAGCTGGGGATTGAGAGTGTCGTCGCTCCATTGGCGATATTGTCTGCCCCGTTTGATGGTCGTCCGCCTTGTATTAATCGCGGCTTTTGCAATCAAGGGTGTATGCCGAATGCCAAGTACAGCGGGCTGATTCACCACATTCCCAAAGCGATTGCCCACGGGGCAGAGGTCTTGTCTGATTGCATGGTCACTGAAATACTGATGGCAGGGGATAAAGTGAGTGGGGTCCTGTTCAATCATGATGGTATGACACACAGACAAATGGCGCGAGTGGTCATTCTAGCAGGCTTTGTCGTCGAGACTCCGCGGCTGCTGCTGAATTCAGCCACTTCCCGGTTTCCAGACGGTCTAGCCAATTCTAGCGGATGGGTCGGCAAGGCGATCATGCCCCATTCCAGCCATGACGTTTACGGACGTCTGCCAGAAGAGGTTCGCTTGTACAAAGGGACGCCTGTCCTTGCGTTAACCCAGCATTTTTACGAGACTGACCGGGAGCGTGGTTTTGCCCGTGGTTACACTTTGAGTGCGCACGGGGCAAGGCCAGTCTCCATGGCGGGGGCAATTGCAGCAGAGCGGGAAGATGGCTCGTTTTTATGGGGGAAACAGCTCCGAGAAACGATGCTTGATTATAATCAATTTGCTAGAATTACTCTGGTCGGTGAGGTCTTGCCGCATCCGGACAATGCGGTGACCTTAAGCGGGGAAAAAGATGAATACGGTATGCCTGTTCCAAAAGTGACATTCAGCTACCAGGAAAATGATCGCAAGCTATACAAGCATGCGATTGGCCAAATGAAGCGAATCGTAGAGGCTGTGGGAGGGACTGCTGAGCATGTCGTCTCAGATACAGCTCATTTGATGGGGGGCTGTCGAATGGGCAATGACCGTGCAACCTCCGTTGTCAACGAATATGGTCAGAGTCACGACATTCCCAATCTTTTCATAGCAGGTGCTTCTACCTTTGTCACGTCTGGGGGCGGCAACCCGACAAATACAGTAATGGCGCTGGCTGCACGTACTGCGGACAAGCTGATTGAAGCCATGAGTCAAAGAGATGTATAGAGTTCATTCACGGAACTTTTACGTTCATATCTTCCCGACCTTATAAGGCATATAGTATACTGGGATACAGATATGCAAGGCAAAGGTGGGTTCGTATGGAAATGGATTTGATGCAGGTACTGTTTTTGTCAGAGGTTTACAAGCTGCTTGGCGACAAGACTCGCTTGACGATCATGGCTCTCCTGCAAGTGCAGTCCTTATGTGTCCGTGATCTCGTGGAGATTCTGCAAACGTCCCAGCCCTCAGTTTCCCAGCACTTAGCTAAGCTAAAGACACATGGTTTGGTAAAAGAGCGTCGGAAGGGACCATGGGTATTCTACTCAGTCAATACGGAGTGCGCTCCTGCGGTCAAGCAGATTCTTTCTCACTTGCCGGATATGTCACCAGTCGTCAAACAAAAATCAGCCGAGAATGAACCATCCTTTGGCTGATCAGTCTTAGGAGCGTTGGATCAAACAAGATCCAACGCTTTTTTTATTTGTTCTTTGTCAAAACCATGGACGACAATTTCCTCGCCATTTTCCTTTTTGATGTGAGTGACTGGTGTCATGCTGGCGCCTAGGTTAATCGCTTCCTGGAAGTAGGTGTCGTTCTTGCGGATGTCTCGGTCTTCGAAAGCAATTTGCTGCTGGGTCAGCCACATTTTTTCTTCCTGGCAGGGACCGCATGTGGTTTGGGTGTAGATAATGACAGTGTGGGCCATTCGTATACGCTCCTTTCTATCAGACGATCTAAACTGAAAACAATTCATTTCGCTTCTTGCAAATAATATCCTGCTCCATTCAACACTTTTAGGATGCCCGAAAATTTTTGCCGCATCAAGAGTTCCCGGTTCCCATCAGTTCGCAGGCTGTAAAAGTCGTTTACCTACCAATATTCTGGGAAAATGAGGATGGATACGAAATCAGAGCGCAGTACAAATTAACTTCAGTGACGTCGAGGAGGTGAATGGAACAATGCCTAAGCAAAACAAACAAGCTGGTCAAGCTGGTCAAGCTGGAATGAACCAAGCGAGCCAAGCGCAAAACGCTGCTACTGAATTCGCAAGCGAGACTAACGTATCGGAAGTTCGTCGTCAAAACCAACAATCCGCTGCGCAGTCTGCTTCTCAACAATCTGCTGGCCAAGCTACTGAATTCGCAAGCGAGACTAACGTATCGGAAGTTCGTCGTCAAAACCAACAATCTGCTGCGCAGTCTACTGCTCGACAATCTGGTGGCCAAGCCACTGAGTAGCAAATGGCAAGTAACCCTCGCAATTTAGCGAGGGTTTTTTTGCATTCAGCTTGCCAACACTAAAGGCGAATGATACTGTGATGCGTAAAATCAAATAATGGGGAGAGCGTTAATCCATGATTATGGGCATTGGTGTAGATATAGTAGAAATTGAACGGATTTCTACATTGATCAAACGGCAAAAGAGTGCGATCAGCCGGTTTTTGACCGGGGAAGAACAGTTATTGCTGCAAGGCAAGGCGGAAGCGAGGCAAGCGGAAATGGTCGCAGGACGATTCGCAGCCAAAGAAGCGGGTGCTAAGGCACTGGGAACGGGGATCGGCAAAGCGATCAGCTTCCTTGACATGGAGATCGTGCCGACTGAGCTCGGAAAGCCAGAAATGAAAATAAAAGACGAGGTTTATATTCGCTTAGGGCTAGATCCTGCTTGTGTGCGGGTTCATCTGAGTATTTCGCATAGTCAAACGTATGCGATTGCACAAGTCGTTGTAGAACATCTATAAACTTGTCTGCATATTGGGACGAGGATGGACATACATTTATATCGCGTAGATCAGGAGGGACTACCTGCTCTTACAAAGGAAGGGTAAGTCTTCAGCCGATCCAAGCGATATCGCGTCTTTCATAGGCATAAACCGACAAGTGACACGATGAACGCTGCATGAGGCGAAAGACTGACAGATTTCCCAGGAAATAGACAGGGATGCCCTTCTTTGTCGAAAATTTTGACAAGGAGGAGTTCATTGAATGAAACGGGCAGCTTTACCACTGGTGTTATTGTTGGTCTTCTCTCTGCTGCTCGGCGGCTGCTTTGGTCAAAAGACACCCGAAGATGTGGTGAGTGACTTGAGCGGTACGCTGGGAAAAATGTCGGGGTACAAGTCTCAAGCAGTTTTGACCATGCAGACTGGCTCTACTCCCATGGAGTACGATGTCCAGGTCTGGTATGAAAAGCCGAACAACTATCGGGTAGCACTTACCTCCAAGCAGCGTGGCATCACTCAGATCATCTTGCGGAACGGGGAAGGAGTTTTCGTGCTCACCCCTCATTTGAACAAGAGCTTCCGCTTCCAGAGCGGCTGGCCAGAAAACAACGGTCCGCTCTACCTGTATGAAACACTCGCTCGTAGTATTATTGACGACGCCGAGCGGCAGATGAAGATGGAAGAAAAGCAGTACGTCTTTGAAGTGAAAGCAAACTACAGTGGCAATCGCTCTCTAACAAAGCAAAAAATTTGGCTGACAGAAGATTTCAAACCTACGCACGCAGAAATAATGGATTCCAGTATGCAGCCACTGGTCAAAATTAACTTTACCGAGTTCGTATTTAATCCGCCGTTTGATAAAGATGCTTTTGACAAAGATCGCAACATGACGAGCAGCTCCCTGACTTCGATACCGACGATGGGAACAAATGGCCAGGTCATGAAGCAGCCTTCTAGCCAGTTCGGGGTAATTGTACCGACTTATGTCCCAGAAGGCGTGAAGCAAGGAAATATTGAGCCTGTGACCAAGAACGGCGTGAGGACTGTCGTCTTGAATTACCAAGGTACCTATAACTACAACCTGGTTGAGGGACGTCCGACCGAAGCATCCGCCTCTTATGAGCAAGGTATGCCTGTTAACCTTGGATTTACGATTGGAGTCTTGGCGCAGACTGACGACAATCGTCGCATCCTCACATGGGAGCTTGACGGAGTAGAATTTATGCTGGCAGGTGACTTGCCAGAAGAAGAAATGATCAACGTCGCCCAATCTACGTATGATGTCGGTGGCAAATAATGCATGGGAGAGGGGACGGTCCAATCCGTCCTCTTTTGTTTTTACGCAAGCTCCTCGACTTTCCCTCAAGTTTTCCACTTTTATCAAAGGGGAATCTAAAAAAGCACCTGTACACTTAGTCATGTACCCAAGAGGTGCAGGAAATGACAACAGCAGATGAAAGGATTGAGTGTATATGTTTAGCAAAGCTAAAATGGGAATGCTTTTGGGAACGATGGCAGCAGTTCTGAGTCTGGGAAGCCTGGGCAGTGCTTTGGCGGCAGATACGGCACAAACACAAGCTGAGAAATTGAATAAACCAGCGGAAGTAAAATTCGCAACAGGCAAGATGGAGCATCGTGGTGGATTTGGAATAAAGGTCTCTTACAAGGAAAACACCGATCTTCTTTCCCTCCTCAAATTGGACGCTGACAAGCTGCAAGAAGAGCTGAAAGCTGGAAAATCTTTGGCAGCCGTAGCCGAAGCCCAAGGCGTGGAAACAGATGATGTGGTTGCGCTCTTGGTGAAACAGCAGGAAGCAAAGCTTGCGGAAGCAGTAAAAGCAGGCAAGCTGACACAAGAGCAAGCTGACAAAATGACGGAAAACGCCAGCGACCGAATCAAAGAACAGGTAGAAAACACGCATCAGGGTGGAGGCTTTGACAAAGGAAAAGGCTTTGGTTTTGGCTCCGAGAAAAATGAAGAACTGCTCTCCCTGCTGAAGCTGGATGCTGACAAGCTGCAAGAAGAGCTGAAAGCAGGCAAGTCTCTGGCAGCCATAGCTGAAGCGCAGGGTGTCTCTACTGATGATGTTGTGGCCCTGCTGGTGAAGCAACAGGATGCGAAGTTAGCAGAAGCAGTTTCCGCTGGCAAACTAACGCAAGAACAAGCTGACAAGATGAAGGAAAAATCAAGCGAGCATGTCAAAGCGATGGTGGAAAACACACATCAAGGTAGAGGCTTTGGCAGAGAAATGGTCTTCGCTGGCGGTTTCGAGAAGAACGAAGAGCTGCTCTCCCTGCTGAAGCTGGATGCTGACAAGCTGAAAGAAGAGCTGAAAGCAGACAAATCCTTGGCAGCCGTAGCCAAAGCGCAAGGTGTATCTACAGACGATGTGGTTGCTCTTTTGGCGGGTCAGCAGGAAGCCAAGCTGCAAGAGGCAGTAAAAGCAGGCAAGCTGAATCAGGAGCAGGCTGACAAGATGAGTGAAAACGCAACTGACCGGGTAAAAGCGATGGTGGAGAATACACACCAAGGCAGAGGGCCGGGTAAAGGCATCGGCTTCGGTATTGGTTTCGATAAAAATGAAGAGCTGCTCTCTTTGTTGAGCCTGGATGCTGCCCAGCTGCAGGAAGCGCTGAAAGCAGGTAAATCTCTGGCGACCATAGCAGACGAGCAAGGCGTGGATGCAGACGATGTAATAGCGCTTCTGGTCAAGCAGACGGAAGCGCAAGTAAAAGAAGCTGTGAGCGCAGGCAAGCTCACACAGGAGCAAGCTGACGAACGCAGTGAGAAGTTGACCGCCATGGTCCAAAAAATGGTCGAGGGCAACTTTGAAAAAGTAGTTTTCCCACGCCATGACGAGGATCAAAAAGCAGACAAAGCGAAAACTAACTGAAGAGTCGGCTAAAACTGGTTTTCTGTTTTCGAGGAGAAACCCCAAGTATTTCGGGGTTTCTTTTACGTATTTCCATTCATCTATGGTTTTTCTTCTCCCCCACCACAGTCAGAATTGACACATGACTGCAAAAAAGGATACATTCAGAGTAACTTATATCGTATTGAGGTGGCATGCTTTACATGAAAAAACCGACTACCGATGTTTTGTATCAGGAAGAATCCACGTACAAGGACATGCTTTTGCGTAAAACATGGAGAATGCGCATTAGCGAGACAATTGCCTTTGTATTGGGTATGATGATTCTTGCGCAGATTCTTCCAAGCAATAACACGGCGTTCAAGGTGCTTGCCTTTGCTATTGCGATTGCTGTCGTTGGTCTGGCACCATTTTTGTACAAGTCGACTTTACGCCCGATGTACAAGCTGACGAAAACCCATTTGATTATCACGATGTCTGGGAAAGAAACCAGCTATCCGTTGTCGGAGGTAGAGCAGATTGCCGAAGGGCGTCATTTTTACAGACTAGCGGGCAAGAAAGAATCGTTGATGGTTTCAAGGGAGTTCCTCAGCCATTTGAATGAGCGCTTGTTTTACTATAAAAAAGGGAACAAGAGGAGATAAGAATGAAACCGTTTTGTCGTGACACTTGGGTTGAGGTTGATTTGGACGCCATCCGGACCAATGTCGAGACCTTCCGAAGCCACTTGCCAAAAAGCACAGGCATTATGGCAGTGGTGAAGGCAGATGGATACGGCCATGGAGCTGTCCATGTGGGTAAAGAAGCACTGGCCAGTGGAGCGAATTCGCTCGCGGTAGCTATGCTGGATGAAGCAATCATACTGCGGGAGGCAGGGATTGAGGCCCCGATCCTGGTTCTCGGGTACACACCTGCCGAGTCGGTAGAGATCGCCAGCAGGCTGCGTGTAGAATTGACCGCTTACAATAGCGACTGGATGATCCACGCCAATGAATTTTTGCAACAGGCTGGTCTAGAAGCTGTCGGTGTTCATATAAAAACCGATACAGGGATGGGCAGGCTGGGGGTTCGGACGTCAGAAGAATTGATGCGGGTAGTCTCCACGCTCGAAGCTTCTCCCAAGCTGACCTGGACTGGCATTTTCACTCACTTTGCTTGTGCAGATGAACCAGACACCACCCATGCGCGACGACAACACGAAACGTTTCAAGCCTTTTTGCAGGATTTGCGTCATGCAGGCAAAAAGCTGCCCATGATTCACTGCTGCAATACGGCTGCTGCGATTGCTTTTCCCGAATGGGGGTATGATAGCATCCGTTTGGGCATAGGTTTATACGGATTGTATCCTTCGCCATACATGAAAGAGCGTGCGGATGTATCGCTTGTTCCGGCCCTTTCGTTAAAAACCAGGATTGCTCATGTGAAAACGGCTACTGAACCTTTCACGGTAAGCTATGGTGCGACATATTGCGCCCAGCCTGGTGAACAGGTAGCGACACTTCCGATCGGGTATGCAGATGGTTTTTCGCGTCTGTTGTCCAATCGTGGGGAGGCCCTGTACAATGGTACACGTGTGCCCATTGTCGGCAGGGTCTGCATGGATCAAGTGATGGTACGGCTGGAGCCGGGAGCGGGGCAGGTCAATGACGAGATTGTCCTGTACGGAAAACAGGGTGATGAGGAAATCTCGTTGGATGAGGTAGCGGCACTGATTGGAACTATTAATTATGAGGTGCCGTGCATGCTGAATTACCGCATTCCTCGCGTCTACTTTCAGAGTGGAGAAGAGGTCGGAGTTTTTCACCCGCTTACGATGAAGCATGCTCCTCTGGAAAGATGTAAATAACTAGCAATAAAAAAAGGCAGGAATTCGAACAGGAAGCGCGAATACTAGTTAAGCGCAAAACAGGCTATTTCTGAGAAAAACGTCTCGGTGTTTTTCATGAAAGGTAGATGTGACTGCTTGGCGGTCTACAAAACGGTCATGACCGTTTTGCTTGAGAGCGTACGGACAGGTATATTTTTGCAATGGTTTCGACATAATGGTATTGTTCATACTGATGGTTTCTATCTGTAGAACAATCGTAGCGGATGGAAGTTACGGTCATGGTTGGAGGTGGATTTGTCTTGTCGAAGTCAAACACGAAACGCATCATGATCAGTTTGCCACAACACTTGCTTCAAGAAGTGGATGGCGTCATTGAAAAGGAAAAATCCAATCGCAGCGAGTTCATTCGCCAGGCGATGCATTTGTATTTGAAGGAGCGCAAGAAACGCACGATCCGTGAGACGATGCAAAAAGGCTACATGGAAATGGCTAAGATCAATCTGAAAATGGCATCGGAGGCTTTTGGCGCTGAAGAAGAGGCTGACCATACTCTTGTCCGCTTAGTTAGCGGGGTGTGACCAATGATTGTCAAACGCGGCGATGTTTTTTTCGCGGACCTGTCACCGGTCGTTGGTTCTGAGCAAGGAGGCGTGCGGCCTGTTTTAGTCATTCAAAACGACATTGGAAATCGATTTAGTCCGACGGTCATCGTCGCAGCCATCACGGCGCAGATACAAAAGGCAAAATTGCCTACGCATGTTGAGATTGACGCAAAAACATATGGATTTGATCGTGACTCCGTCATTCTGTTGGAACAAATTCGAACCATTGACAAACAACGGCTGACCGATAAGATAACCCATCTTGATGATGAGATGATGGATCGGGTCAATGAATCCCTGCAAATCAGTTTGGGACTTATTGATTTTTAAAAATGGATCATGCCTTTGGAGAGGAAAAGCCACTTGAGTGAAACAAGTGGTTTTTTTGCATTGAGGGCAGGGAATTGCTGCGACAATAGCGAATTGATTCGAGGAGAATTATAGACAAAATGTGACACGATTTGCTTTATATTCCGAGGTGGAGAAAAATCTCTCTTCGGATTCATGTATAACGGCGCAGGAGACTAGCTACTTAAAGTGGGGGAGACGAATGCACCTCCTTACAAGCTCACTTATGTACCAGTGAGTAGTTGATATCTACCTACCAAGTGAGGGCGGAAGGGGTTTTTTTGATTGTGGCAGTGCTGTTACCCTGAGACAATCAACATTGAAAAAGAGACGGACATTGTGGCAGCAAGACAAGTGGGCCGAAACATGTCGAGACAGCTTGGCTTTGGCACAATCATGCAGTCCCGAATCGCCACCTCCATTTCAGAATTGGCTCGCAATATTTATTTGTACGCAGGCGTGGGAACGATCACCATATCACCAGTTGAGCACAACGGAAATGTTGGCTTGCAGCTGACAGCGGTTGATGCTGGACCAGGGATCCATGATATCCGAAAGGCTTTAGAAGACGGTTACTCTACTTCCGGCGCGCTCGGAGCAGGGCTGCCCGGGGTCAGACGCATGATGGATGAGTTCGATATCCAGAGCTCTCCGTCAGAAGGCACCCGCGTCGTCGTCGTGAAGTGGCGCAACCAACCAGAGGAAGGTGGAGAAGGGAAATGGTAGCCCGGGGCTTAGAAGAAGAGTACGTGAAAATTCTTCGGGATTACCTGAGTGGCCAAGGGGAAGACCAGCTTTACGGAGCGCAGCAGTTAGGGAAATGGCTTCTATCACGAGAGATATCGCCAGAAGAACTAACTGACTTGCACGGCAGAGCACTGGAAAAACTGGGGGAGGTACCAGAGTTTGTGCGTGCTTCGTTCTCCATTCTGACCGAAGTCATGATTGAATACGGAATTGAGCACAGGTCTGTGAATAGCTGGAAAAGCAGGCACCAGCAGATGGAGTCGGA
Organism: Brevibacillus sp. NRS-1366; assembly: GCF_050467985.1. Classification (NCBI taxonomy): domain Bacteria; kingdom Bacillati; phylum Bacillota; class Bacilli; order Caryophanales; family Paenibacillaceae; genus Brevibacillus; species Brevibacillus sp. NRS-1366. Next base: position 45,250 of record NZ_JBITPN010000040.1, read on the forward strand.
AATTGCCGTGGCATCCGCGATGCAGCAGACCTTATTGCCACGCGAAATTCCCGTATATCCGAGTGTGGATATTGGCTTGGTCAGCGTTGCAGCCAACCAAATTTCCGGCGACTTCTACAATTTTATCTCCCACGACGACCAGCGATTTTCCCTCACCATTGCCGACATCACGGGTAAAGGTATACCGGCAGCGATGTGCATGTCCATGGTCAAATACGCGATGGACAGTCTGGGAGAAATCATGCTGGGGCCAGACGATATGCTTCGTCACCTAAACCGGGTCGTAGAACGCAACATTGATCCCAGCATGTTTGTCACCATGCTGCTCGGCAGTTACGATACGAATACTCATCGCTTTCGCTATGCAGTAGCAGGGCATGAACCGGGGTTTCTTTACCGGGCGAAAACAGGCCGGTTTTACGACCTCGAAGGTCAAGGTGCGGCTCTGGGGCTATGTCCAGATACCCAATACGAAGAACAGGAAATACAACTAGAGAAAGACGATGTTCTGATTCTTCTGACTGATGGTGTAACGGAACGTAAAATTAACCGATGCTACTTGCAAAGGGATGAGCTTGTATCCTATTTGCAGGCAGAGGTAGGCGGATCAGCGCAGCAATTGGCAGATGCTCTCTACAGTAAACTGCTCCTGCTTTCCCGGTTTGAACTGCCAGATGATTACACCATGATCGTACTACGAAGAAACGAAAGCATTGCTGGGAGGGAGGCTAAGGATGGATCTGACAATTGAAACAATCCAAAATGAAAAAGAGCATCAAGTAACATTGTGTGGAGATATTGACGCTTTTACAGGAATGAAAGTAAAAGAAACACTGATGTCCCTTGTCAATCAGCCAGACACGGCCTTGATAACCGTCAATTTGGAAGCGGTAGAGTATATGGATAGTACAGGAATAGGAATTTTCATCGCAGTCATGAAAGCGTGCAAGCAGTCGGCTTGTACCCTTGAGGTAACAAAGTTGTCCCCTCGCGTGGAAAGGCTGTTTCGCATTACTGGTTTATACGAACATATTGCCATCCGCAAAGGAGAGAGCGAGTAATGGGTCAAAATGGACCTAAGGCAGACGTGATTGGGTTGACCTTTCCTAGCCAGACGGAGTATCTCGGTGTGGCTCGTCTGACAGTATCCGGTGTAGCGAATCGCATGGGTTTTTCCTACGAAGAGATTGAAGACATCAAGCTGGCGGTGGGAGAAGCCTGCACCAATGCTGTGAAACATGCCTATAGGAGAGATGATGAGCCCGGCGCAATCCACATGGCGTGCCAGGTATATCCGGATCGCTTGGTCATTGTAATAACCGATCAGGGAGTGGGTTTTACGGGGGAGTTTATGCCCGAGCTGCTGACTCCTCTCTATTCCGGGAGGGACATTGACGATCTAGAAGAGGGGGGACTGGGTCTCTATCTGATTCACACGCTTATGGATGAAGTTGTGATTCGTTCTGACTCCGGTGTGGCAATTTCCATGATCAAGTACGTTCGGCGAGATGGGGTGGCTGGCGATGACTGGACAATCTCGAAAACAGAAGTATAGCGCGGAGGAGTTAAAGGAACTTACCCACCAATATTGGCAAACCGGGCAAACACACCTGCAGGAACAATTGGTGAGGGCCTACACTCCTCTGGTAGAGACATTGGCCAAAAAATTTGTCCGTGGGCAAATCATGCACGAGGATCTGGTTCAAGTAGGGATGATTGGCCTTCTTGCTTCACTGCGCCGATTTGATCCTTCCTTTGAAAGGAGCTTCGAAAGCTTTGCCATACCTACCATCGTGGGAGAAATCAAACGTTATATTCGGGACAAGACATGGAGTGTCCATGTTCCGAGGAGAGTAAAAGAGCTCAGTCCAAAAATCAAGCGCGTCGTCGATGAATTGACGACACAACTGCAAAGATCGCCGCAAATTTCCGATATTGCCCATCGCTTGGGTGTGACAGAAGAAGCGGTTTTGGAGACACTGGAGATGGGGCGAAGTTACCACTCGCTTTCCATGGATAGTGAATTGGAAGCTGACAATGATGGACATACGATTACGCTGCTCGACCTGGTCGGCTCGCCGGAAGTCGGATACGATCAAGTAGAACAACACATGATGCTGGACCGTGCCTTGACTGTACTGGACAAGCGTGAAAAAGAAATCATCCATTTAACTTTTTACCAAAACTTGAGCCAGAAGCAGGCAGGCGATGTAATGGGGATGTCTCAGATGCATATTTCCAGGCTCCAGCGCAGGGCATTGGTGAAGCTGCGCGAGGCGTTGCGAGTAGAACATCTGGAAACGGTAACGTGAGGAGAGCTAGGAGAGGTGTCTGCAGGCACCTTTTTTTCTTTTCCCTTTTCCAGACCTTGCTAGCAAATATGGTACAATAAACGGCGAAGTACGAGCGCAGGAGGAAATGTATGGAGCTAACGTTGATGATCCAGACAATCGCCCAGGATACGGGTGTTAAACCTCATCAAGCGGAACGCACGATTGCTCTCTTGGATGAGGGGAATACCGTCCCTTTTATTGCCCGTTATCGAAAAGAGATGACCGGTCAACTGGATGAAACACAAATTCGAGCCATTGAAGAGCGCGTTCGTTATTTGCGCAACCTGTCAGTACGCAAAGAGGAAGTAGTACGTCTCATCGAGGAACAAGGAAAGCTGACAGAAGAACTGAAACAGACAATCGAACGTGCGACGAAATTACAGGAAGTAGAAGACCTTTACCGTCCCTATCGCCAAAAACGGCGTACAAGAGCCACGATGGCAAAGGAAAAAGGCTTGGAGCCGCTGGCGAATTACCTGCTTAGCTTGCCGAAAACAGGAGATCCCGAAGCAGTAGCACAGGAATATGTGAATCCGGAAAAAGGAGTCGAAACGGTAGAACAAGCCTTGCAAGGAGCGATGGATATCGTGGCCGAGCAGCTCTCCGACGACCCGGATATTCGCCAATGGGTACGCGAGCGCACCATGCAAAAGGGATTGCTCGTGTCCGAACAAAAAGCGGAAGAAGCCGACGAAAAAAATGTCTATCAAATGTATTATGCATACAGTGAACCGTTGAAAAAAGTAGTGCCGCATAGAGTTCTGGCGATCAATCGAGGAGAGAGCGAGGGTATCCTCAAGGTAGCGGTGGAAGCTCCTGTGCCGGAAATACTCGCATGGATAGAAAGACGGGTCATTGCTCGCGAGACTGTCGTGCGATCTTTCCTGAATTCGACTGTAGAGGACGCTTATAAACGCCTGATTGCGCCGTCCATCGAAAGGGAAGTACGCGCAGAGCTGACAGAAGTAGCCGAAGAGCGTGCCATCCACATTTTCTCGGAGAACCTCCGCAACCTGCTGCTCCAACCGCCAGTAAAGGGTAAAGTAGTATTGGGAGTAGACCCGGCATTCCGGACAGGCTGCAAGCTTGCTGTGGTGGATGAAACAGGCAAGCTCCTAGAGGTAGCAGTCGTTTATCCGACCCCGCCGGCAAACAAGGTGGCAGAGGCGTCAGCCAAGGTCAAACAGATGATTGCTGCCTATGACGTTACGGTCGTCGCAATCGGTAACGGAACGGCGTCAAGGGAGACAGAGCAGTTTATTGCCACACTATTGAAGGAACTAAAGCAGGACGTGATGTACATCATCGTCAATGAAGCAGGCGCATCTGTTTATTCAGCTTCTGCACTCGCCAAGGAAGAGTTTCCTGATCTGGATGTGGCGGAAAGAAGTGCGGCGTCGATTGCTCGCCGCTTGCAGGACCCACTGGCTGAATTGGTCAAAATTGATCCGAAATCAGTAGGGGTAGGCCAATACCAGCACGATGTCTCCCAGTCCAGACTGGCAGACAGCCTGCAGTTTGTCGTCGAATCGGCGGTTAACCACGTTGGTGTCGACGTCAATACGGCCTCGTCTTCCCTTTTGCAATATGTGTCGGGTATCAGTCGTCAGGTGGCGGGTAATATTGTGAAAAAGCGGGAAGAGGTCGGCAAGTTTTCTTCGCGTTCTCAGCTAAAGGAAGTACCTCGTCTCGGAGCTAAAACGTATGAGCAATGCATCGGTTTCCTGCGTATTGGCGATGGAACCAATCCTCTGGACAAGACACCGATTCACCCGGAGTCATACGATGCCACCCACAAGCTGCTGCAGATGATCGGCATTGCGCCAGAGCAGATTGGCAGCGAGCAGTGCAAAGAGCGTCTGCAGGCTCTGGATGTGGCTGCAACGGCAGGACAACTAGGGGTTGGGGAGCCGACTCTTCTGGACATCGTGGAGAGCTTGCTGCGCCCAGGGCGCGATCCTCGCGATGAGCTTCCTAAGCCACTCTTGCGAAGTGATGTACTCCAATTGTCTGACCTCAGTGTGGGGATGAAGCTGCAAGGGACGGTACGAAACGTCGTAGACTTCGGTGCATTTGTGGACATTGGTTTGAAAAATGACGGTCTGGTGCACATTTCTCGCTTGAAAAAAGGCTTTGTCAAACATCCGCTTGATGTGGTCACAGTAGGCGATATTGTAGACGTCTGGGTAGTGGAGATTGATGAGAAGCGCCAACGTGTCGGAATGACGATGATTGCCCCAACGGAAGCATAATCGTCAAAACATGAATTTGAACACAACAAAAAGGCGGCCTCCCTGTTACTGTGGACGGCCGCCATGTTTTTCCCAATATAGGAACCAACAACTGTTCAACAAACGAATTTGCCGAACATCCTTCCCAATGAAGGCACGCTGCAATTGCCTACGCATCCATTGTGGCATGAAGGTACCTCCTGGAGTTATTCGTCTATAGGCAATGTATGCAAAGGACGAACAAGAGGTACCTATTTTACAAAAAACTTACTCTTCCTCGGTCAAAAACTCCAGTTGTGCCTGCAAGGCACGAATCTCTGTCAACAGGGAGATGAGCGGATACTCGCTCTCCTGCAAGGAGGCGAAGCGGCGCTCTAGCTGACTTACGTAGTCAAGCCCCTCCACGATGGACAGCTCACTTCCCAGTAGTTCAAGATCGGAGCATTCAGCCAGGACAGTTGGAAGTTCAGGTCGGTCCGAAATTGTCAATTTGTCAATTTCCTTATGTAGTCTCTTGAAAAGAGCAATCAATTGGTACATATGCGATTCGGGCAGCGCGACAAAATTCAGCCCAGCGCTTTCTTGCAACATCAAATAGCGCATAAACTCCTCCACCATTCTACTTTTCTTCCACCCAGTGTAGCCTATCTGTCTGGCACTTTTCAACAAGAACTGCTATCGTGAGAGGGTAGAGAAGCGGAGGAGATGAGATGACCGATCAGGAATTGCAAATACTGGTTGAGGAGATTTCCAGCCAATTTTTTGCCACCCCCTTTCGCCATCAGGCCCGCTTTAACAGCAGATTGCGTACAACGGGCGGACGATACTTACTTCGCTCGCACGACATCGAGCTCAATCCTCGCCATCTAAAGGAGCACGGGCTGGAAGAATTGACTGCGATCATTAAGCATGAGCTTTGCCATTATCATCTGCATCTGGCAAAGCGGGGATACCGTCACGCTGATCGTGATTTTCAAGTTTTGCTTAAACAGGTCGGAGGAAGTCGATACTGTCAGCAAGTAGGCAACGGTCGGACGAGCTTGCCGTATCGCTATGAGCTTGTTTGCCGGGAATGTGGCATGAGCTACAAGCGCAAACGCAAAATGAATCCAGCGAAATACCGTTGTGGACGCTGCAGTGGAAAGCTGGCGCTGCGGGAAATAAAAGAGATACTCGAGCCCTGAGGTACCGTATGCCGGGGCTTTCTTGCACGTCTTTTGAAAGCAGAGGTATAATGAACTCACTATGCGATAAAGGAGCGTTTGAGGTGGCACATGATGAATTTTCCCTGATCCGGCAATGGACGAGTCGTTCGAACGGACAGGAAGGAGACGGCTTGACCGTCGGGCTCGGGGATGATGCCGCCGTTTTTACGCCAGCACCGGAGATGGAAGTGGTGGCTTGCTGCGATGCCATGGTGGAAACCATCCATTTTTTAAAGAAAACAATGAATCCGAGCGATATCGGTTATAAGGCTGTTATGAGCAACGTGAGCGATGTGGCTGCAATGGGTGGGTACGCTCGCTACGCCCTTGTCAGTATCGCAGTCCCTCCACAGTGGACGCCAAAGGAATGTCAACAGATCTACGATGGCATTTATCATGCCTGTGAGTTGTATGGTGTGCGTGTAATCGGCGGAGATACCGTTTCTGCTCCTGATGCCTTGCATTTGTCAGTGACTGTGCTCGGGGAAGTGGAAAAAGGCAGGGCGATTCGTCGCTCACAGGCAGCAGTCGGGCAGATCGTATTTGTGACCGGGCACGTAGGCAGTTCGGCAGCGGGACTTCACCTGCTCTTGCAGCAACAGGACGCAGGAAGCATACCGCCTGAGTGGAGAGAGCTGGCGTGTGCTCACCAACGTCCGCAGGCTCAAGTCATGGCAGGCAGGCTGCTTTTGGCATCGAAGGCTTGCAGTTCGTTAAATGATGTGAGTGATGGTCTGGCATCGGAACTGTGGGAGATCGCAGAAGCCAGTCAGGTGGCAATTACCGTTGATCCACAGCAAATTCCTATCAGGGAAGATGTTCGCGCCTATGCTTCGCACATAAACAAGGACCCTTTGGATTGGGCTTTTTACGGAGGGGAAGATTACCAACTCGTCGGCACATTGGAAGCAAGCCGTGTCGACGAGGTAGCGAAGCAGTTTGCTGCAAATGACATTCCGTTTTCAGTAATTGGTCGGGTAGAGGCACAAGCACAAGCCAAAGTGCCATCCCTTTCCCTTTTGCGGGAAGGAGTGCAAATTCCACTGCCCAAAGCAGGTTTTAATCATTTCGGGCAGCGTGGGTGAGGAGTGGAACAATAACATGGCATATACTTGGAAGCTCGCAGGGACATCACAAACACAGCGTTTTGCAGAGCGTTTGGCAAAGCAGCTGCAGCCAGGCGACTTTTTGGCGCTGGAAGGCGATTTGGGTGCTGGCAAGACCACGTTCACCCAAGGATTGGGACGAGGACTGGGCATCTCCCAAGTGGTGAACAGTCCGACATTCACCATCATAAAAGAATATCAGGGGCGTATGCCGTTATACCATATGGATGTTTATCGGGTGGGCGATGATGCTGATTCGCTCGGGCTCGACGATTACTTTTTTGGCGAGGGAGTCTGCGTGGTCGAATGGGCTTCCTTAATTGAGGACGTGCTTCCCGAGGAACGGCTGACTGTTTTTTTGCGAACAGAAGGAGCAGAAGAACGTACAATCGAGCTGGTGCCACAAGGAGCACGCTATGTGAATATGTGTGAGGAGTTTGATTTTGATGCGTGTACTGGCGATTGATACGTCCAATCTGGTATTAAGTGTAGCTGTTGTTGAGGAAAACCGGGTCCTCGCAGAGATGACAACGAATCAGCAAAAAAACCATTCGATCCGTCTCATGGATTGTGTCAATGAACTGCTGGACGCCACAGGGACTTCGCCAGAGATGCTGAGTGGATTGGGCGTAGCCAATGGCCCTGGTTCCTATACCGGTGTAAGGATCGGAGTGGCTTCGGCGAAGAGCATGGCGTGGTCCCTCAGCATTCCGGTTATTGGGATTTCCAGCTTGCAAGTAGTTGCCATGAATGCACTCGGATTCCCGGGAATGATCGTGCCGTTGTTTGATGCGCGTAGAGGTCAGGTTTATACGGGGTGTTACCGGACAGAGGACATGGAGTCTGTCCGAGCGTGTGAAAACGAAAAAATAATTCTGCTACAGGAATGGCTGCCACATCTTCGTGACCAGGCAGAGGGAGAGCCTATCTTGTTTCTGGGGGAAGACGTTCGGATTCATCGGGCGTCAATTGTACAGGAGCTGGGTGAGCAGGCGCGTTTTGCCTCTCCCGCTTCCAATCATCCGCGTGCCGCTCACATTGGATTCCTGGCGATGAAGAAGCTGCAAGATGGCGGGAATGCGCATGAATTGGTCCCTGAATATCTTCAATTGGCAGAGGCAGAAGCGAAGTGGCTTGCCCAAAAGCAGGGGGCTTTTGTAAAGGAGTAATCATATGATACAACCAACAGAATTGGAATACCGCTTTATGACCATGCAGGATGTCGGGGCAGTTGCCGAGCTGGAGCGGTTGTCATTTACCACTCCTTGGCCGCACGACGCTTTCGTCAACGAGCTGACGAAAAACCCGAATGCCCGTTATGTGGTCGTCGTTCACCAGAATCGGATTGTCGCCTACTGTGGCATGTGGATCGTGCTTGACGAGGCTCATATTACCAATGTAGCTGTCCATCCCCTGTTTCGAGGAAAAAAAATCGGATTGGGACTTATGATCAAGATGATGGCTGTAGCCAGAACGTTTGGCGCCAAAAGCATGACACTGGAGGTGCGAACTTCCAATGCGGTGGCGCGGAGTATGTACATCAAGCTCGGATTCAAGGAGCATGGAGTACGAAAAGGATACTATTCGGATAATAACGAGGACGCAATAATAATGTGGGTGACACTGTAATGAACAAGACATACACCTCGCGCTACGATATGCGCGTACAGGAAGCTTATCAGGCACACAAGGAGTCGGGTGCTCCAACCTATATTCTCGGTATTGAGACCAGTTGCGATGAGACGTCCGCTTCTGTGGTTCGTGATGGTCGAACGGTCCTATCCAATGTGATTGCCTCCCAAGCCGATATCCACAAGCGTTTCGGCGGAGTCGTGCCGGAAGTGGCCTCCCGCAGGCATGTGGAAAATATTACACTGACCATTGAAGAGGCTTTGGCGGAAGCAGGCAAGACACTGGACGATATTCAAGCGATTGCCGTAACATACGGTCCGGGGCTCGTAGGAGCACTTCTGGTCGGTGTCGCGGCAGCCAAAGCCGTCTCTTTGGCAAGAGGAATTCCGTTGATTGGCGTCCACCATATTGCGGGTCATATTTATGCAAACCGTTTAGTTGAGGAAATGAATTTTCCTTTGATTGCATTGGTCGTTTCAGGCGGCCATACCGAGCTGGTGTGGATGAAGGGGCACGGCCAATTTGAAATTTTAGGCGAGACGCGTGATGACGCTGCCGGAGAGGCCTATGACAAGGTGGCGCGTGCACTGCATCTGCCTTATCCGGGAGGACCGCATATTGACCGGCTCGCTCACGAAGGGAAGGCAAATGTACCGCTTCCTCGTTCATGGCTGGAGGCAGGCTCATACGATTTCAGCTTCAGCGGTTTGAAGTCCGCTGTACTCAATACGCTCCACAATGCGGCGCAACGGGGAGAGACGATTGAGCCTGCCAATCTGGCTGCCAGCTTTCAAGACTCGGTAACCGAGGTATTGGTGGAAAAAACGTTGCGGGCTGTACGTGAATTCGGAGCGAAGCAAGTGCTTTTAGCTGGCGGTGTGGCAGCCAACCGGGGATTGCGGGAACGGCTTCAAGCCCGATGCCAGGCAGAAGGTGTCCCGCTTGTCATTCCACCCTTCACGCTTTGTACGGACAATGCGGCAATGATTGCAGCAGCAGGCTTCATCAAATATGAAAAAGGGCAGTTTGCCGGCCTGGATTTGAACGGGGTACCAAGCTTGCCGCTAACAGAATAATAAAGCACTGATGTTTCAGGCAAACAGGGTCTATCCATAGAGGATGGGTCCTTTTTTGCTTATCAAACAGCTCGGCTGAATGTGAAGAGAGTCGATCCATAAATTGCAGTTATCCACAAAGAAAGGATAACTTAGAAGGTTGCTCACCCCTTCTCCTGTGAATACTGGTGATAACGTAAAAAAAGACCGGAAAAATCACCGATAAAATCCCTCTTTGCCTGTGGATTATTCTGTGGAATATGTGGATAAGACAGGTGGAGTTATCAACAGGAGGCATTTCGTGAAGATAAAGCTCATGCCTAGTTTACTCGCATTCCTGATTTTGTTTACTGCAACAAATAACGGAAATGCAGTTGCCGCAAAGGAAGCCCCTCAAGTCATCATGCTGTTTGTGGAAGGCATGTCCTTTTCGGATATGGAAAAATTCGGGCAAGATCCACTTGTGGATAAATGGATAGCACAGTCATCTGCTGGTGCGGTATCCATTCGCACTCCTGGGGCCCGAACAGCACCCAACGGCTATCTGCTCTTGGGAAGCGGGGGTCAGGCACTATACAGCGTGAAAAGCGGAACAGCTTATCATCCTGCGGAGTCGTTTTCTCTCAGAGAGACTGCGGGAGAGCGGGCACGTGAGCTTGGAGCGGCAGAAGAAAAAGGGTCGCGCTCATCCATTATTTTCCCGGGGATATTTCGGTTACTTGCAGAAAATCGGGACAAACCGTTTTCTTCACGAATTGGATTACTCGGTACGACGCTTGCTGCGAATGAGATTCGAGTGGCAGCTTACGGGAATGGTGATTTTGATGATACCAAACAGCGTCATAGCATCTTGTTTGCCATGGACGAGGAGGGGCGCGTACCGTATGGTGATATATCAGGAAACAGCTTGTTGTCATCTCCAGGCTATCCGTATGGAGTGAAGACGAACTATTCGTATTTACTCCATCAAATCCGAGGGGATCAGGATTCTGGCCTGATCACTGTGCAACTCTCCGATTTGTCCCGGCTGTATCAGTTGGCAGATGATATGGAGCCTGATCAGTTTGCCCGCCAGTATGTTCGGGTGCTGACCGATTTGTCCAGCTTTCTGAATGACTTGCTAAAGGGACGTAAAACGAATCAGTTGATCATGCTCGTGTCACCGGCCGTAAGCGCTAAAGCGACAAAAGATAAAGCATTGCTCTCTCCCATTCTGGTGTGGAAAAACAAAGAAAAGGGTCTACTCACATCTGCAACGACACGGCAATCGGGTCTCATTAGTGGGGTAGATATTTTGCCCACGATTTTATCATGGCTGGACGTACCCGTCCCAAAAGGATTAGTGGGACACGTGATGCGAGTAGAGAAAGAAAGAGAAATGACACAACTGCTGGACCAGGTGGATAGAAGCCATCATACGTATGCTACACGTCCAGCCGTGCTTTACACCTATGTCATGCTGCAAATCATTACGCTGGCTTGTGCAGCGCTGCTATGGCTTTGGGGGAAAAAAAGGAGTGGCTCGGGACTTGTACGATTGCGTCGTGGAGTAAGACTGGCGCTTTTGGCGCTACTCTGGTTTCCCGTTCTCCTCTTAGGAGAAGGTCTGCTCGGTTGGAAGGCTTCGGGACATGTAGTTTTGGGTGTGCTCATCACGATCGCTCTTTTGGCGGCCTTTATGCTGGAACACCTTTCTCTGGCCTATACGACGCTCATTGTCAGTGGTGTTACGGCACTGGCTATCGTCACAGACGGTTGGACTGGAGCAACGTTGATGCGTCATTCATATCTTGGCTATGATCCAGTGATCGGGGCGAGATTTTATGGCTTAGGCAATGAATACGAAGGCGTATTGATTGGCAGCGCGATTTTGTTCGTTGCTTCGCTCTATCAAGTCAGCAGCTCTTATCATTTCCAAGCTTCAGGACATAGAAGCGCTTTGGTGCCTTTTATCGCTTCTGCCTTGTTTGGGACGGTGCTCTACTATATGGTGGCTCCTAGTTTAGGGACGGATGCTGGCGGATTCCTCGCTGGTTTAGTAGGGTTTTCCGTGGCGTTTGCCCGGCTGCAAGGGTGGCGGATTGGCAAAAAAGGCCTCCTGCTTATGGCAGGCGGCCTGATGATAGGTGTAGCTGTTTTGATAGCCGGAAGTCTCTTGACCGATCAGCCCCTTACGCATGTAGGGCGGGTATCCCAGCAGATCGTGATGGGCGACTGGGCAGAGGTAGGCAAGATGGTGGAGCGAAAGCTGGCCATGAACGTGCGGTTAATCCGTGTTTCGATGTGGAGCAGGGTATTTGTCGTATCGCTTGTCGTACTTGGGCTGATGGCTCTGAAAAACGACCGCTTCTTCCGTTCTCTCGCAGAGGGTACGCCATTTCTGGTCAAAGGCTTCGCTGGAGTGATCGCAGGCTCGTTAGCTGGTCTGGTATTGAATGACTCGGGTATTGTCACGGCAGCCACCTGCATCATCTTTCTCGTCGTTCCAGCGCTTTACGCGGCTCTGGAGGAACCTGCGCAAGAGCGGTGTTCTACTTGAGGTGCCAGGACGAGGAAGCGGCTGGGCCCTACTCCTCGGATAGTGCGCTCCATTCGTCATACAGCTGCTCCAGCTCTTTTTTTGCAGCGTGGATCTGGTCGTTTCGTTCTTTTGCCTGAACATGGTCGCTGTATATTTCCGGGAGACAGAGCTCCTCCTCCCAATTGATGATGTCTGCTTCTCGTTTTTGAATCGCGGTCTCGATCTCTTCCAGACGGCGCTGGCGTTGACGCTCTCGCTTTTTCGCTTCCTTGTCCAGCTCGTAGGAGGACTTTTCCGGCTGGGAACCGGCAGAGGAGCCTTGCTTTTTCACAGGCTGTGCAGCTTGCTCAGCTGCGAGCTCCTCCAATTCCTGCTTTTTTTCCACAAAGTAGTCGTAGTTGCCCAAATAACTGGTCACGCCATCGCCAGTCAACTCCAGCACACGGCTGGAAATTTTATTCAGGAAGTAACGGTCATGGGAGACAAACAGAATCGTGCCTGGATAATCGTAGAGCGCGTTTTCCAACACTTCTTTGCTGAAAATATCCAAGTGGTTGGTAGGCTCGTCGAAAATCAGGAAGTTGGCTTGTTTCAGCATGAGCTTGGCCAGGGATACACGAGCCCGTTCTCCCCCAGACAGATCGGAGATGCGCTTCTGGACGTCGTCGCCGCTAAACAGGAAGTTACCCAAGAGAGTACGCACATCTTTTTCCAGCATCTGCGGATACTCATCCCAGATTTCGCCCAATACCGTACGCTGCTCGTTCAGATTGCGATGCTCCTGATCGTAGTAGCCGATGGTAACATTGCTGCCAAAATCAATGCTGCCACGCAGAGCAGTCAATTGCTCGACAATCGTTTTCAATAAGGTAGATTTGCCGATCCCGTTCGGTCCGACCAGCGCGACCCTCTCTTCTCGTTCGATTTCAAAGGTAATGCCTGAGGAGAGGACCGCATCTGGATAGCCGATCGCTACATTGGCTGCCTTCATTACGACATTACCGCTCATTTTGGCAACGTCAAAAGAGAAATGCACCGACTTGTTTTTCATGATCGGCTTGTCCATGCGATCTATTTTTTCTAGCGTTTTCCGTCTGCTTTGTGCCCGTTTGGTCGTAGTGGCACGGGCGATATTTCGAGCGATAAAATCCTCCAGCTTGGCGATTTCATCCTGCTGTTTTTCAAATCGCTTCAGATCCTGTTCGAGGCGCGCGGCCTTTTGGTCGAGGAACTGGCTGTAGTTACCGACATACCGGGTGGCGCGCGTCCGCTCAATTTCATAGACGACAGTCACTAGTTTGTCTAGGAAGTAGCGGTCATGGGAGACTACGAGAATGGCACCCTGATAATTCTGCAAATAAGTCTCCAGCCAGGTGAGTGTCTCGATGTCCAGGTAGTTGGTCGGCTCATCGAGGAGAAGGATGGTTGGAGATTGCAACAGCAGCTTGGCCAATGCCAGACGAGTCTTTTGTCCGCCGCTCAGCGTTCGGATGGGCGTCTGGTAATCCATATCGGCAAAGCGAAGCCCGTGCAGAACGCCCCGAATGGCTCCTTCGTAGCTGTAGCCACCCCGCTCCTTGAACGCCTCAGAACGGCGGGAGTAATTCTCCAGTATTTGCTGGTACCGCTTTTCATCTGCCAGTACAGCAGGATCCCCCATTTTCGCTTCCAGCTGGCGAAGCTCCTTCTCTTCCGTTTGAAGGTGGGAAAATACGCTCAGCAGCTCGTCCCAAATGCTGCGCTCCGATTCCAATCCGCTGTTTTGCGCCAGATAGCCAATGGTCACTTCCTTGGGAATCCGCACAATTCCGCCGTCGTAGCTCAGCTCACCCGAAAGAATTTTCATCAGGGTAGATTTACCGGCTCCGTTTACCCCAACGAGTCCAACGCGCTCACCGGTCTGTATTTGCAGGGAAATGTCCTGTAGAATGGTCTCGACGCCATACGTTTTTTCTATATGTTCAGCTTGTAGCAAGATCATGTGATTCACCTCTTTATATACTAATGCAAGTGTAGCGTAGAGAGAGCATACGGGACAAGCCTAGGGGGGCGTTGTTTGTGCTGGTGAAAAAGGAGAGCGGTTGCCATGAATCAAAAAGCGGATAAAAAACAGCTTCGTACCCATATTATGGAGGCGCGCAAAGCGATGACGGAAGAAGAACGCAAAATCCGATCCGAGCGTGCTTGCAGCCATTTGCTAGCAAATGAACGACTGGCTGGCGCCAAGGCAATCATGGCCTTTCATCCTTTTGGCGAGGAATTGGATATTTTACCGTTTGTAGAAGAGGCGCGAATAAGAGGACAGGAAATTTGGCTGCCGCTGACCATTTCCCAAGAGCGTAGACTGGTTCCTTATCTGTACACCGGAAGACAAATGCTGAAACAGGGGGTATATGGTATTTGGGAGCCTGATCCGACAAAAGCCGAGCGAAGCGACTTGTCCAAGCTCGACACTGTACTGGTTCCAGGTGTTGCTTTTGATAGACATGGGGGCAGGATGGGCTACGGGGGCGGCTACTACGATCGCTTTCTTGCTGCACTTGGCCAGCATCCGTTTTTGCTGGGAGTTGGATTTTCCATGCAGGTCGTTGACCATGTGCCGCTGGAGCCGCACGATATCCCGCTGGATGCTTTGGTGACGGAAGAAGGCTTTTTTCATTCGTGAACGTTTTGTGTCAGGATATTTCTTTTCTGTCAGCCCTATCTACAGCACGGACAAAAAAGTGTACAATACAATCGAATGAATAAACGGAGGAATGAGCTGTGGGCAAATGGAAGGTAGGCGTAATTTCGGCAAGTGATTCGATTGCCAGAGGTGAGCGGACAGACGATCGTATCCCGATCATTCGTCATCTGACAAGGGAATGGCTTCACGTAGATGTCGCTGTATACCGTGCCGTTACCGATGATATGGAAGACCTGAAAGAAAACATGATTGAATTCGTGGATCGGGAAAAGTGTGACCTATTGATCGTAACAGGCGGGACCGGTCTTAGCCCGCGTGACGTCACCCCGGAAGTGACAGCATGGGTGATGGACAGACCGGTTCCTGGGTTGGCCGAAGAAATGCGCCGTGCCGGCCTGCAGCACTCTCGTCGTGCGATGTTGACGCGTGCAGTCGCGGGCACACGTGGAAACTCGTTGATTATCAACCTTCCTGGCAATTCGAGCGGTGTAGAAATTTGTTTTAATGCCATTGGCGATATGCTGGCGGATGCCTTGCACATTTTGCAGGGAACAGGAGAGGCCAATGAAGATTGGGGAGGATTGGGTTGGTAGATAAACCGCAGATGAGAGAAGTACCCGTACGTCAAGCGATCGGCATGATGCTTCCGCATGACATGACACAGATTCTGCCCGGGGAATTCAAGGGACGCCTGTTTAAAAAAGGACACGTCGTAACGGAAGCCGATATCGAGCCTCTCTTGTCCATTGGAAAAGAGCATATTTACGTGCTCGAGATGCCGGATGGCTACATTCACGAGGAAGAAGCGGGCATTCGGATCGCCAAAGCGGTTTCTGGACAAGGCTTGACCTTGACCCAGCCTTACGAGGGAAAAGTCTCCATGAAGGCGGCACGTTCTGGGCTGGCCAAAATCAACGAGGAAGCGGTGCATGCGCTGAATGCATTGGAGGGAATCGCCTTTTCTACTGTGTATGGAGATCAGGTCGTTCATCCAGGTCATACGCTGGCGGCTACTCGCATTATCCCGCTGATTATGGAAGAGGCGCGCATCATAGAGCTGGAGCAATTGGCGGGGCAGTTTGGCGAACCGATCGTGCAAGTAAAGTCGTTCTTGGATAAAACAGTTGGCCTGGTTACCACAGGAGGAGAAGTGTTCTCTGGTAGAATCACAGACAAATTTGGTCCGGTGATTCGCTCCAAGGTAGAGGCGCTTGGTTCTACTATTGCCGAGCAGCGCTTTGCTCCTGATGACAAAGAGGCCATCGAGCAAGAAATCAACGCTTTCCTGGAACAAGGCGTGGATCTTGTGCTGGTTACAGGCGGGATGTCGGTGGATCCAGATGACCGTACGCCGGGAGCGATTGCGGGTGTTGGAGCAGAAGTGGTGCGATATGGCACGCCTATGCTGCCCGGGTCCATGCTGATGGTTGCGTACAAAGGCGAAACCCCGATCTTAGGCTTGCCTGGGGCAGTCATGCACGAGCCATTCACTTCATTTGACGTTTTTTTGCCTCGCATTCTTGCCGGAGAGCGAATCGTCGCTTCCGACATGACGAGGTTGGGATATGGTGGTTTACGAAAGTGTTAGCTGGATAGACTGACAATTAACAGGAAAAAGGAGTGAAGACGAATGAGCAGTATTGGGATTCCTGGATTAATTTTAATTTTGATTTTGGCGCTTGTTTTGTTTGGCCCTAAAAAGCTTCCAGAGCTGGGTCGTGCCGTTGGCCATACGTTGAAAGAATTTAAGAATGCTACTCGCAGTCTGACAAGTGATGATGATGAAGATGAGGAGAGCAAACGTAAGGAACTGGCTGCCAAAGATGCACCAGCCAAAGCAGCGGTTGTGACAGAGAAGGATGCCTTTGATCGCGAAAAGATGGAGCGCGAGGTACGCGAGAGAATGGAACGCGAGCGTCTGGAAAAGGAAATCCGTGAGAAGCTGGAAGTAGAACGCATGCAGATGGAAAAAGAACAGCAAAAGGCGTAATTGGGTAAGGTGGTTGCCATGACGGATCAGGAAATGACAGTGGTTGAACACCTGACAGAATTGCGCAAGCGCATTATATGGGTGTTGGCCGTATTTATTGTCGCATTGATAGCCGGCTTCTTCTGTGCCGGTCCGCTCATTGAGTATTTGAAGCAAGAGCCGATTGCTGATGGAGTGCCGATCATCTCTTTGCACCCCTCTGACGCACTTCGCGTGTACATGCAGTTTGCCTTTTTAATTGGACTTGTTGCCGTGTTGCCAGTGGCGCTTTATCACACGTGGCGGTTTGTCTCGCCTGGTTTGCAGGAATCGGAGAGACGCGGAACGCTTTATTTTATCCCGGCGGCGTGCTTTTTGTTTATAGTAGGGATCTTATTTGGGTACTACGTGGTATTTCCGATGATCATGCAGTTCATGACGCAAATGACTAAATCGATTGGGGCCGATCCGAATTATGGGATCGCAGAATACTTCGGGTTTTTGTTCAATATGGTGATTCCGTTCGGTATTCTGTTTCAGCTTCCGATCGTGGTTATGTTCCTCACCCGGCTGCGTATCCTCAATCCGATGAGGCTGGCAAAGGTACGCCGGTTTGCCTATTTCGGATTGGCAGTAGTAGGGGTTACGCTGACGCCACCGGATATTGTCAGTGATGTATTGGTGATCATTCCATTGCTGCTGCTGTACGAAATGAGCATTTGGTTGTCCCGGATCGTCTATCGCAAGCAGTTGAAGGAACAAGAGGAATGGGAAAGTGAATATGGCTTGAAGGCGGATGAAGTCGTTCGCTGACGAGAGGCAAGGTCCCCTGTTTTTAGAGCAGGAGGCCTTTTTTGTACAGATAGGAATTTATAAAATTCCTATCCAGTATAAGGGCAACCGCGGCTGCGCCAAAAGGCATGGCGCAGCCAGGTTTTCTAACTGAATCAGAAAGTATAAACCTCGCGCATCCGCTTCCTGATTCAGCAAGAATAACCTTCCGCTAAAACGCGGTCGCTCATCCATGAGCAGACGTCGATAGAGGTTTTCTTATTTCGCGATGTATTCCTTGTAAACATGGGAGATACTAGGGGAGTTATCGAGGGGAGGTGCATTTCTACATCATGTGGCTGATTTTATGCTTCGCCTTGTTCTTCTCAGGCAGTACGGCAAACGCGGCAGAGAGTATTGAACTGTTTGACTCAGACAAGCAGCAGGTAGTGGCGACGTTTGCCAATACAGAATCATTCCAGACAGAGGCCAAGCGGCTGTTGCAGAGTGTGAGTGGACGTGTCCTGGAGCTCAATCCGTCCCTTGAGCACGCGATGATCATCAAGATTCCGCTTGCTCCGACGCAGCGCTTGAAGCATGCCTCTTCTGGGATAGACACCGAGATCGCGGAGATGTTTGTCATCATGCCCAAAAAGGGAAACCGACCACCGTGGCTGATTTTGCACACCAAAGAATATGAAACAATCGTCATGGAGTTTGGGGCAAAGATCGATCAACTGAGGGCGCAAGTGAAGCTGCCGTGACATAGCAGACATGGATAGACCCGGCCCGTCTGTCCAAAAGACGAGCCGAGCTTGTCCGGGGAGCTCGTGGGAAGCTATTCGCGAAACTTCATGATTTTCGTGGCGTGAGAAAAGCTTGTGTGAAGTAATCGGCGATGACCCCCACGCCTAACTGAGTAAAGTCTTTTTCCAGTACGTTTTTCCGGTGCCCAGGGCTGTTCATCCAGCTTTCATGAGCTTCAATCGCATCGGGATACCCTGCTGCTATATTTTCGCCGGCCATGCTGTAGAGGATATTGGCTTGTTTTAAACGATCAAAAGGACTGCTGCCGGTAGTAGCGGAGACGTGATCGAAGAAATTATTGGCTTGCATATCCCGGCTATGTTCGCGGGCTATTTCCGCTGCCTGTTCATTCCACTGAAGTGGGGGGAGCTTGTAGCGGTAGCGGGAGACATTGACCAGATCGAGAATTTGCCGTTCGTAAGCCGCATTTACCAATTCACGATCGCCTACACTCAAGGCAGGAGGATCGAAGTCGGGAGCCTGTCCCTGATAGGACCATTTCGTATCGTAAAAACCACCGCGTAATAGCATCTGCGTGTCAATCATCCGTACGGCAGTCACTTTATTGCTGTTTTGCTTGTCCAAATAATAGATGTAGGGAGTACCGTTCTTCATGACGAGGGGCCGCTGCTGCTTTTGATTGGAAATTTGGATTTGGGCGCCCATATAGGAAAACGAGACGACGTTTTGCAGATCGTATTGGCGTTCTAGGGATTGCTGGCTGTGTCCAACCCCGACGTTCCCCAACATTGCCTGGGGAGCCAGAGAGTAGAGGTCTACCACTTTGCCGTTTGCCATCCCGACTTGTATGTAGCGAGCCGGGTCGCGATTATAAATCCACCACTGATACCCCAGGCTGCTTGGTTCCTTGCGAACGGGTTCTCCCCATTTTTTGATCACTTCCTGTGATGACATACCGAGAGTTAAACCAAAGAGAGTGTTGGGCCGATCTTCAATCGGGGCGCTTGGAGTTTTAGCGGCGCTGGGAACAGGTACCGCTGCACTTGCTGGTACAGTGGTTGTTTCTGGTGCGGATGAAGTCTCGGCAGTTACTGAAGGGGGGACGGCAGGAGCGTTGATTGCGGGAGGTTGTCCTACCCAGGCAAAATGGGTAGAGCTGTCCCAGCCTACAGGCTTATTCAGATGACGGCCGATGACAGAGAGCGGTACATAGACGGTTCCACGGTATTCCAGCGTGGCGGGAAGCTTCTTTCCTCCTTCTTTATAATAGCCAGGTACGTCACTGGTGATGACTTCCCGTCCGTCCCAATAGATAGAGGCAGGATAAATGTTTACGCGGATAAAGGAAGTGGTATCGGAAGTGAAGAAGCGGCTAATCCCCAGGACACAGAGGACGACTATTCCAATCCAATGCCATTTGTGCATGTGAGGGTTCCCTCCTTTAGGTAGGCTCTAATCTGATTCTATGTTTGATTTATATGAGCGAGCCTGTTTGCTAGAACCAATTTGCTAGGAGGGTTTTGCTAGAAAAAAGGGAATTCGAGAGTGCAAATGGAAAAAAGTGAGGGAAACTACTTGCAAAGTACATAGCGATTCAATTATTATAGGAATTGGGTGTTAGCACTCATACAAGACGAGTGCTAACAACAGCAAATTTGTTTACCTACATTTATTGAGGAGGGTGTTTTTAGTGCTTAAGCCATTGGGTGACCGTGTGGTAATCGAAGCTATCTCCAAAGACGAAACGACTGCAAGCGGTATCGTTTTGCCTGATTCTGCAAAGGAAAAACCGCAAGAAGGCCGTGTAATCGCAGTAGGTTCTGGTCGCGTTGCTGACAACGGCGAGCGCATCGCGTTGGAAGTAAAAGACGGCGATAAAGTAATCTTCTCCAAATACGCTGGTACAGAAGTAAAGGTAGACAATAAAGAATACCTCGTGCTGCGCGAATCCGATATCCTCGCGATCATCGGTTAAGGCTCTTAACATAGGAAGTCGAACGAAAAACACATAACAGGAGGTAGAGATTAGATGGCAAAACAAGTGAAATTCTCTGAAGACGCTCGCCGCTCGATGCTCCGCGGTGTTGAAACATTGGCAAACGCAGTTAAAGTTACGCTCGGTCCAAAAGGTCGTAACGTGGTACTGGAGAAGAAGTTCGGTTCCCCATTGATCACAAATGACGGCGTGACCATCGCGAAAGAAATCGAGCTGGAAGACGCTTACGAAAACATGGGTGCGCAACTGGTTAAAGAAGTTGCTACCAAAACTAATGACATCGCGGGTGACGGTACTACCACTGCAACTGTTCTGGCTGCAGCTATGATCCGTGAAGGTCTGAAAAACGTAACTGCTGGTGCTAACCCGATGGTAATCCGTCGCGGTATGGAAAAAGCAGTTCGTGCAGCTGTTGAAGAAATCAAGTCCATCGCGAAGCCGGTTGAGAACAAATCCTCCATCGCGCAAGTAGCAGCTATTTCCGCTGACGATCCAGAAGTAGGTAACCTGATCGCAGAGGCAATGGAAAAAGTGGGCAAAGACGGCGTAATCACGGTTGAAGAATCCAAAGGATTCGTAACAGAGCTGGAAGTAGTAGAAGGTATGCAATTTGACCGTGGATACGCTTCCCCTTACATGATCACTGACACGGACAAGATGGAAGCGGTTCTCTCCAACCCTTACATCCTGATCACCGATAAAAAAATCTCCAACATCCAAGAAGTTCTGCCTGTACTGGAGCAAGTGGTACAAAGCGGCAAACCTCTTCTGATTATTTCTGAAGATGTTGAAGGCGAAGCATTGGCTACTCTCGTAGTGAACAAACTGCGTGGTACTTTCACAGCTGTAGCAGTTAAAGCTCCTGGCTTTGGCGATCGTCGCAAAGCTATGCTGCAAGACATCGCTGCTCTGACTGGTGGCGAAGTGATCACAGAAGAGCTGGGTCTCGACCTGAAATCCACCAAGCTGGAACAATTGGGCCGCGCTAGCAAAATTGTGGTTACCAAAGAAAACACAACGATTGTTGAAGGCGCTGGCGACAAGGCTTCCATTGAAGGCCGCGTATCCCAAATCCGTCAACAAATCGAAGACACCACTTCCGATTTCGATCGTGAAAAACTGCAAGAGCGTCTGGCTAAACTGGCTGGCGGCGTAGCAGTTGTCAAAGTCGGTGCAGCTACTGAGACCGAATTGAAAGAGAAGAAACTCCGCATCGAGGACGCTCTCAACTCTACTCGCGCTGCAGTAGAAGAGGGTATCGTACCTGGTGGTGGTACTACTCTGATCAATGCAATCAAAGCTGTTGAAGGCGTTAAAGTAGATGGCGAAGAAGCAGTGGGCGTACAAATCGTACTCCGCTCCCTCGAAGAGCCAGTTCGTCAAATCGCTGCGAACGCAGGACTCGAAGGTTCTGTAATCGTTGAGCGTCTGAAAAAAGAAGCAGTAGGTATCGGTTTCAACGCTGCTACCGAAGAATATGTAAACATGCTGGAAGCTGGTATCGTTGACGCTGCGAAAGTTACTCGCTCCGCACTGTCCAATGCGGCATCTGTAGCGGCTATGTTCCTGACTACGGAAGCAGTAATTGCTGACAAACCAGAAGAAAACAAAGCTCCTATGGGCATGCCAGATATGGGCGGCATGGGCGGTATGGGCATGATGTAAGAAACGGAATCCCGTTTCGAGAGAGGCAGACAAATCGTCTGTCTCTCTTTTTTATTTGTTTAAAGTGGACTTAGCAGTGACTAGAGAGCTATTGAATGCGCAGGGATATACTTCTTATGAACGATTATCAGAAAAATACGAATATTATATTGAAAAAATATTTCCTGAATCTATAATATATTGTAAAATATTGCTACAAAGAGAAATTTGCACAGAAAACAAGCAGCATAAATCTTGCATGGAGGAGATTTTTTGATGAGACGTGTAGGGGTTTGGTTGTTTTGTGTAGTGCTGATGCTAGTTTTGGCTGCGTGTAGTGGCGGGACTTCAGCACCGGTGTCAGGGGGGCAGACTGATGGATCGGCACCAGCAGCAGAACCGGCAAAAGGGGAGCCGGTAGAGCTGGTCATGTATAGCTGGCGCACCGAGGATAAAGAGGCATATGCCAAGTTCATTGCCGAATTCGAGAAGCAGCATACCAACATCAAGGTGAAGTTCAAATCGTTTAAATCAACAGAATACAACACGATTCTAAGCAACTCTCTTACATCAGGTACGGGCGTAGATATCGTACAATTGCGTCCATACTCTGGTGCGACCTCGATTGCAGATGCAGGATACTTGCTGCCGCTAGATGATGTCAAGGGAGTAGCTGAAATTGATCGCTCGTACCTGGATGCCGCACGCGGCAGCGATCAAAAGGTGTACGGGATACCGCTCTCGATCAACTCTGCTGTGATTTTCTACAACAAGAAGCTATTTGAGGAGAATAGTCTCGTACCACCGCAAACATGGGACGAGCTGTTGCAGGTGTCTCGGGAGCTTCAGAAAAAAGGGATCATTCCGATTGCACAGGCAGGCAAGGCATCCTACCTGTTGTCGATCGCGCATAGTGTCATTGGGACGAGCTCATATGGTGGCAACGAGTACGTAGATCAGCTCTTGTCCGGCAAAGCCAAATTTACCGATGAAGCTTTTATGGAATCAATCAAGCGGATGCAGGAGCTAGCTCCCTTTTTTCCACCTGATTTTATAGGTATTGATGATAAAGATGCGCAAGCTCTTTTCTACACTGGAAAGGCTGCCATGTATATCAACGGGAGCTACCGACTGGAGACATTTGAAAAACAAAGTCCTGACTTGCCCATTGATATCCTGCCAGCATTAGCCAAGGAAAAGGGGGGTGAGACCCCTATGATCAACTGGGTGGATGGCTCTTACGGCATAGCCAAATCGACAAAGCATCCGGAAGAGGCCAAAATTTTTGCCGAGTGGCTGGCCTCCAAGGATTTCGGACAAATGTTTAGTGATGACTTGAATCGACTGAGTGCCATCTCCGGGGTCACTCCAAAACATCCATTAGTGCAGAAAATGACACAGTTAAGCGAGAAGAGCATGGCACCCTTTCTGATGCTTGTCCATTTTGGCGAAGGGACGCCTACAACGAAAACCACATTTGAAGATTCACTGCAGGGGCTGTTTATCAATAAAATCAATGTGGATAAAGTGGCGGCGGATACACAAGCTTCTGCTGATAAGTGGTTCAAAGCGAAAAAGTAAGGCTGGAGACGAGGAAAATAGGGGTACAGTCGGGCCTGATTGCTTGGCTGTACCTTTTTTAAGGAGGAGCTTCATTACCATGCCTGTACTCGAAAAAAAGACTGTTATCCAATCGGATAAGGCTAGAGAGCGAAGTGTGAATTGGAAAAAGCACCTGGTTCATTTGTTTTTATTACCTGCTTTGCTTTTTTACATCTGGTTTCAGGTATACCCTATTTTCTCAGCGTTTCTGAACAGCTTTTTTGCGTGGGATGGACTCAAACGTGGCGCATTTATCGGCCTGGAAAACTTCGTGCGGTTGTTTACCGAATCTCCTTTCAAGGAGACCTTTTTTCGCGGACTCGGCCATAACGCTATCTTTTTTATCGGGATCGTGATTAGTAAGCTGGTTGTGGCTTTTTTGATCGCTCTCGTCATCAACAGCAAAATTCGCGGCAAAGAGTTTTTCAAGATGGTAATTTTTCTGCCAAAGCTATTGTCGGTTATTGTGGTCGGATTTTTGTTTAGCCTGATTCTAAATCCTACTTACGGAGCTTTGAATACATTTCTTGCGTTTATCGGATTAGAGGAGTGGGCCAGACCATGGCTTGGCAGTCCGGATACTGCACTGTACACGATCATTTTGGTCAACAGCTGGTACGGGTTGGGATTTGCCGTGCTTATTTTCCTCGCAGGCTTACAGGCGATCCCGACGGAAATATATGATGCTGCCAAAATTGATGGAGCATCCGGCTTTACCATGCTCTGGAGGATGACTGTCCCACTGGCTATGCCTTCAATTATGGTGATGACCATTCTTAGCTTTATTGGAGCATTTGAGACCTTCGAGCTTATTTTTGCGATGCAGGGCTCGCAGGCAGGGCCCTATTTTTCAACGGATGTTCTGGCCACTTACTTTTACAGGCTGGCATTTGGCTCAGTAGCGGGCGGGGAGTCGATTGGACTTGGATCGGCATTGGCAGTAGTCCTTTTCCTAATGATTTCGAGTGCAACGGCCGTCCTGCTCTTTTTCTTTAAACGCAAGGAGTATGAACAGTAGGAGGGAGAACATGACGATACGCATCGGACAATATGCAAAGTACCTGTTGTTGTCATTCTTTGCCTTTTTAGCGCTTTATCCTATTTTTCTGATGATCATCTCTTCGTTTAAGAGCAATATGGAAATTCTCACTTCACCGTTAGGATTGCCACATTCTTTATCAATTGAGAATTACGTGTCTGTATGGGAGAAGGTTAACTTTGGTGCATATGTATGGAACAGCGTCTATGTGAGCGGGCTCTCTGTCTTTTTTATCCTGTTTATCTCGTCGCTGGCTGCCTTTTACCTTTCCCGATATACGTTTCGATGGAATTCGTACGTATTGTTCTTCTTTATGATTGGTTTGATGCTGCCTATGAAGCTCGCTATTTTGCCGCTGTACATGATGATGCTGAAGCTGCAGCTCCTAGATACGCTCACTTCGCTGGTTATTTTGTATGTGGCTGGCGGCATTCCTTTTGCTGTATTTGTGTTTTACGGATTTTTTCGAACGTTGCCGACCGAGCTGGATCAATCTGCGAGGTTGGATGGATGCAACGGATTTCAGGTGTATTACAAAATCATCTTGCCTTTAATGAAGCCGGCACTTGCGACTGTGGGCATTGTTCATCTGATTGGCGTATGGAACGATTTCTTTTACCCGCTGATTTTCTTGAAAAGCGAGGAGCTGAGCACCATTCCTTTGGGGGTCCTTACTTTGTTTGGAGAATACGATACAGAATGGAATTTGTTATTTGCTAGCCTCACCATCTCTTCTTTGCCGATGATTATTGCTTTTTTGTTTGCGTCTAAACAGTTTATTGAAGGACTGACCTCGGGGGCGATTAAATGAGCAAGCGCTGGGTAACCTTTGATTTGGATGGCACGCTCATGCAAAATCCTTTTGGAGCATGGGTATTTCCGGAGATCGCAGATGTGGTCTCCGGGAGAGTAGGGCGGACTTTCGATATTGTTGCCGAGATGGTCGCCGAACACGAGGCTCGGATGGAGCAAGGACGATACGTGGAAGCGTATGATTGGGACAACATTTTGGAATTACAATGTAAGCAGCTGGGTATGGAAGAGTCTTTTGAAATTGAGCCGTTACTGCGAAAACATGCGGTCGCACCCAAGATCAGCTTGCTGGAGCCCGGGATTTTGGAGGTATTGAGTGAGATAAAGATACGTGGTTTTGCCCTGGCGGTAGTGACCAATGGATTTTATAAATTCCAGGCTCCTGTTATGGAAGCGTTGGGATTGCTCCATCATTTCGATGAAATATTGACGCCCGAAAGAGTAGGAACAGGAAAGCCCGATCCGGGAATGATTCAAGTTTTGTCAGGAGAGGTAGTCGCTCATGTAGGAGATCGATTGGATCACGATGTGCAAATGGCAAATCGCAGGAATGTGACATCTGTATTTATTGATAGAAATCTCCCTGTTGAATTAAAAGAGCTTGGTGCCCGCATTCGTTCGAGCGATCAGAGAATGATCACCCGGTGCTTGGAAAAGTGGAGGAAAGAGTGCAGAAACACTTCTGTATACGTGCTTCCTAGCGTTTTCTTACCCGCAGTAGTGATTCATTCTATGCAAGAGTTAGTACTGATTTTAGATGAAAGTAAGGGGGGCTAAAATTTATCTATTTTTTGCTTGCATTTTTGTTTGTGACTTGTTAAGATAGACCTTGTCGATTTTGAGGGTATTTTTAAAGAGAATGAAAAAAACATTTAACTTCTAAAAAATAACCCTTGATTTTGATAGAAAAACCTGATATAGTTTAAAAGGTCGGCGCCACAAGCGCTAACGATGAAAATGTTCTTTGAAAACTGA
>NZ_JBITPN010000041.1:0-99030 GCF_050467985.1 Brevibacillus sp. NRS-1366
CAGTTTTCAAAGAGCATTTTCGCAACAACCATTTTAGTTTATCAGGTTGTTCAGGCCGTGTCAACATGTTTTTTTGTTAACTTGTTTAACAGCGACCTCATCAATCTATCACATAACCCGATGTAAAAGCAAGTGTTAATTTCAAATCGGTTGTGATGGATTTATGTAAGCGAGAGAAGAACAGGTATTAATGTAACACTTTAATTATTTTAGTGCAAGTAAAAAATTAAAAACCGCCTGAAATTAATCAGACGGCTTTTCACCTTGCTATTAATCACGAGCACGCATATGTGGGAACAACAGTACATCACGAATCGAAGGCGAGTTGGTCAATAGCATGACCAAACGGTCAATCCCGATACCCAGTCCTCCGGTAGGCGGCATACCGTATTCCAATGCCTCAATGAAATCGTCGTCCATTTCATGAGCTTCATCGTTGCCCGCTTCTTTCTCCAACAACTGTGCTTCAAAACGTTCACGCTGATCGATTGGATCATTCAGCTCTGTGAACGCATTCGCATGTTCACGCGCAACAATAAACAGCTCGAAACGGTCTGTAAAACGAGGATCCTGATCGTTCTTTTTCGCCAATGGAGAAATCGCGACTGGATGACCATAGACAAATGTAGGCTGAATAAGCGTATCTTCCAGCTTCTGTTCAAAGAATTCGTTGACCACGTGTCCAAAGGTATGATGCGGTTCAACAGATACTCCGTGCTCCTTCGCCAGAGCACGAGCTTCGTCATCGCTCATTTCCTGCCAGAAATCAACACCCAGCTCTTCTTTGATCAAATCAACCATGTGTACACGGCGCCATTTCGGTGTCAGATCAATTTCTTTTCCTTGGTACTGGATTTTCATCGTACCCAACACTTCTTGCGCAATGTGTGCAATCAATTCTTCTGTCAGGTTCATGATATCTTGATAGTCAGCATAAGCCTCATAAAGCTCAATCATCGTAAACTCTGGATTGTGACGAGTAGAAATACCCTCGTTACGATAGACACGACCAATTTCGTAAACCTTTTCCAGACCGCCAACGATCAGGCGTTTCAGGTGAAGCTCAATCGCAATACGCATGTACAACTGCATGTCCAACGCATTGTGATGAGTGATGAACGGACGAGCAGAAGCACCACCCGCAATGGCATGGAGAGTCGGCGTTTCTACCTCTAAGTAGCCAAGGTTGTCCAAATAGCGACGCATCGACGTCAAAATACGGCTACGAGTAATAAATGTATCCCGCACTTCAGGATTCACAATCAAATCTACATAGCGTTTACGATAGCGTGTTTCGATATCTTTCAAGCCATGATATTTTTCTGGCAATGGACGCAGAGACTTGGTCAGATAAGTTAGCTCTTTCGCCTTTACGCTGAGCTCACCCGTTTTGGTCTTGAATACAACCCCGCTCACACCGAGCAGGTCCCCAATATCACTCAAATCAAAAACCTTGTGTACATCTTCACCAATCGTATCCTGACGCACATAGATCTGAATTTGTCCAGAACGGTCCAGCAATTGAGCAAAGCTCGCTTTCCCCATCGCACGCTTAGCCATCAAACGACCAGCAATCGTTACTACATTTTCTTCTGCTTCCAGCTCTTCTTTGGACTTGTCTCCAAAGGTCTTTAAAATATCAGCAGCATGATGAGTCTGTTCGAATTTTTTTCCGAACGGATCAAAGCCCCATTCACGCATTTGGTTCATTTTGTCGTGACGCACTTGAAGAAGCTCGTGAAGTCCTTCTTGCTGTTGTTGTTCCTCTTGTTGCAAATCTTGCTCGTTTGCCATTGTATCCACTCCTCTAAAAAATGCCTGCTTTAACAATCTTGTACAATTGCGATTAAATAGCGATGCGGCGTACCTTTTAAAAGGTACGCCACAAATCAGCTACTTACAAGTTAATGTCAAGAATCTCATACTGGATAGTTCCAGCAGGTACGTTTACGTCAACAACTGCGCCCTTTGCTTTACCCAGGAGCGCCTGGCCTACTGGAGACTCGTTGGAAATCTTGTTGTTCATCGGATCAGATTCAGCAGATCCCACAATCGTGTAATCTACAACGTCTCCGAACTCCAAATCCTTCAGTCTTACTCTGGAACCGACACTTACGACTCCGGTATCAACGTCATCATTGGTGATGATACGAGCATTTCGGAGCATTTTTTCGAGAGTCAAAATGCGGCCTTCAATGAACGCCTGCTCATTTTTCGCTTCTTCGTACTCAGAGTTCTCGCTAATATCACCAAAGCTGATCGCTTCTTTAATCCGTGCCGCTACTTCCTTGCGTTTAACCGTTTTCAAATCTTCGAGCTCTTGTTCGAGTCTCGTTAAACCTTCTGGCGTAAGGATGACTTCTTTTTCAGACATGATTCAATTCCCCCGTTTTAAAAAAATGATTCCATTTGCACTGGGTAAAGTACAAAGGATTATATGTAGTTGTTCTATACAATATACAGCTTCAGCACAATCAGTTGTGAGGATTCAAAGGTAAAGCTGCCAGGATGGACTGGCAGCTTTACTCCCAATATTACGGAGTATTATAGGATATGAAGGAACCCTTGTCAATGTCTGGAATGCGCTATTGAATTTAGTAGCTAACCGCCTCGTCTCGCGCTGATTCCACCGGCTCTTCACTATCATCTGCGTAGTTTTCTACCCAATCGACATATTCGAGCAGAGTCCGACGAAGTTCTTCTTCTGTTTCGACAGCATTAACCAAATTTTTGGTATGAGTCGAGCCTCTAAGGCCCTTTAAATACCAGGCAGCGTGCTTGCGCATTTCGAGCACACCTACACGTGGACCTTTCAATGCAATCAAACGCTCTGCATGCAAAAGGCAAATTTCCATTTTCTCACGCACGGACGGTTCCTGGGCCAGTTCTCCTGTTGTCAGATACTGAATGGTTCGATACAGCATCCACGGATTACCAAGCGCAGCACGTCCAATCATAACTCCGTCACAGCCGGTAGTATCCAGCATCCGACGTGCATCTTCTGGAGTAGCCACATCGCCATTTCCGATTACCGGAATGGAGACAGCTTGTTTTACTTTTCCAATCCAGCTCCAGTCAGCGTGTCCCTTGTACATTTGCACACGGGTACGTCCATGAACGGCAATCGCCTTTCCGCCAGCACGTTCTACAGCGCGCGCATTATCAAGGACATACAGATGCTCTTCGTCCCAGCCAAGTCGCATTTTCACAGTAACTGGCTTCTCCACTGCGTCGACAACGGCAGAGACCACTTCATATATTTTTTCTGGGTCAAGCAAAAGGCGCGCCCCCGCATCACAGCTCGTGATTTTCGGAACGGGACAACCCATATTGATATCAATAATATCTGCATTCGTATGTTGGTCGACATACTTCGCCGCAGGAACCAATGTTTCCTTGTCACCGCCAAAAATCTGCAAACTCAGCGGTTTTTCGCGCTCATCGACAAAAAGCATATCCATTGTCTTTTTGTTGCCGTGCACGATGCCTTTATCACTTACCATCTCCGCACATACCAGCCCGGTGCCAAACTCTTTGGCAATCAAACGAAAGGCAGGGTTGCATACCCCAGCCATCGGCGCTAGTACCACGTTATTTTTCAACTCAATATTTCCGATTTTCATCTATGATAACCTCCTTATTCCCGTAACGCACGCGCTCTTTTGATCGCAGGCGGGTTCTTGGAGAGGGCAGACCTATCCAAAAGTCATTATTTATTTATAGCACATAATTCATCGTAGTCGACCTGTAAAGTGCTGGCGATTTTACGCAAAACCGGCTCAGTTGGTACACGTGTACCTCGCTCGAGCGAACCGACAAACGACAGCGACACTCCCAGCTTTTCCGAAAGGGACTGCTGTGTATACCCCTTTAGCTTTCGGAAAGATCGGATTCGATTTCCCAATTGATTGTTCCCCACTCACGTACCCCCTTGTGATCCTCTACCAAAAACGAAAGATAATGATCAATAGTCTGGTTGTACTCGGGCAGAACGCCGCCCTCCCATACATCGCGCAATGGAACGAGCACAAACGCGCGCTTGCTGATTCCTGGATGAGGGATCACGAGATTCTCCTGCGAAATACGGGACTGACCGTACACTAAGAGATCAATATCAATCGTACGCGGCCCCCAGCGAATGGTGCGCACGCGCCCTAGCTCCCGCTCCACCGAAAGAGCTGTATTCAGCAGCTCATCTGGCGACAGAGAGGTTTCTACTGCGATAGCAAGATTCAGAAAGGCTCCCTGTTCCACATTTCCGAATGGTTCCGTTTCATAAACAGAGGAAACCCGAAGGATGCGGATGCCTGGCTGATCGTTCAATTTTTTTAACGCCTGGCTCAGAGTCTCGGCCCGATCTCCCAAATTGGAGCCAAGCGCGATGTACGCACAAACCGTCATAGAGCAAAATCCTCTCTTTTGCGTATCATCTCGATCGCTACACCTTCATAGTGACCTTTGATCGGCGGATTCGGTTTCGTTACCTTCACTTTTACTTCTGCCAGAGGAAATTGCGTGAGCAGCTGCCGAGCAACCTCTGTGGTCAGCCTTTCCACCAAGTTGTAGCGCTCGCCCTCTACAACCTTTTGCACACAGGTAAAAATCTCAGCATAATTCACTGTATCATGGAGATCGTCACTTGTTCCCGCCCGAGACAGTTCCATGGACAGCTCCAGATCAACCAGAAAGCGTTGCCCCAGCTCTGCTTCGGCTCCATACACCCCGTGGTAACCATAAAATGACATACCGCTGAAGTAGATTTTATCCAACGGGAATGCCCCCCTTTAACATTGCGTCCATCATCTTGGTGACGCGCTTCATTTCCTTCACATCATGCACCCGGACCATACGACAGCCTTTCGCTACACCGAGCGCGACCGTCGCCGCTGTCCCTTCCACTCTTTCCTCTACTGGAAGGTCAAGCACGTGTCCAATCATTCTTTTTCGGGAGGTAGCAAGCAAGACGGGATATCCCAAGGCAACCAGATCATCTAGACGTCTCATCGTTTCCAAATTCTGATCAACAGACTTCACAAACCCAATTCCCGGGTCGAGAATAATCTGCTCTTGTCTTACTCCTGCATCCAAAGCGATTTGTACCGAGTCACGCAAATCCTTCACATAATCTGCAAAGAAGTCCTTGTAATCTGTGTCTGTTCGATTGTGCATCAAAATGATCGGGACATTGTGACGGGCTGCTACCTCTGCCATCCGCAGATCCCGTTTAGCTCCCCACACATCATTGATAATGTGTGCTCCAGCCGAAATCGCCCGGTCAGCGACGGCTGCTTTATACGTATCAATGGACAGGGGAACCTCTAGTTGTTCAGACAACAGCCGAATGATCGGCAAAACCCGGTCGAGCTCCTCTGCCTCATCTACAGGCTCCGCTCCCGGTCTTGTCGATTCCCCACCGATGTCAATGATGTCCGCTCCCGCTTCTACCATGGCACGTGCCTGAGCTAATGCCTGATCTACGTCGACAAATCGCCCACCGTCCGAAAAGGAGTCCGGCGTCACATTCAAAATTCCCATGACCAGCGTACGTTCTCCGAGTGGCAAAACATGGCGGCCACAAACCAGTTCTCGTCGCTTGCGCAGCTCTGCAGGTCTAGCCAAAATCTCCCGTACCTCTGCCACTGCAGCATACAAACCCGCCGTTTTGTCGGAAATTCGCTGTAGCGTTTGTTCCAACTGCTTGTGTCCTGCCAAGAGGAGTACATAAACCATATCCTCATTTACTGGATCATCGGAAATGACAGCCTCTCCTCCAGATGACAGCATGTCCTCCCGCAAAAGAAGGGCATCTGGTCTGCTCAAGTTCTCCAGATGAATCATCAAGCCTGCTCTCCACTCAGCCAATCGCTCGCATTCTGGAGATACAACGCCCCTTTTGGACAGCTCCGACACCACTTCCGCATACGTAGCCGCGTGGATTCGGAATGGATTGTACTTCATAGCCTTACTCCCTTTTCCGCCTTAGCATGTTGATTAGTAGCATACCATAATTTACGCGTCCATCGCTACAGAATGACGGTAGGCGCGGTGCAGTTCACGGGTGTATGTACCATAGGTGGAAGCGACTGCATGTCCGTCGATTTCCTTCACTGGTACGATCTCCTGCACGGAATTGGTCACAAACACTTCGTCCGCATCAAGCAGCACCTCGCTGCGAAACCGCCCTTCGACTACTGGTATGGAAAGCTGCTCAGCCAGCGTCCGTACATGCTGGCGGGTCACACCATCCAAAATGCCCGTATCCAATGAGGGCGTAAATAACACCCCATCCTTTATCCAGAACAGATTGCTTACAATCCCTTCCGCCAAGTAGCCGTCATGGGTCAAAAACAAACCCTCTACATCTGGGCGTGTCCCCACCTCTTGCTTGGCCAAACCGTTATTGAGATAGTTGTGCGATTTAAACCGCTGATGGCCCTCAGCTGTCTGACGCGCTATGGATAGTGTCTGCAAGCATTTTGACTGGGGTGGATCGATTAATGCTGCAACCGGCTTGGCAAACACAAACAAGGACGGCCTTTCGTAGCCATCTGCTACCAGACCTACCCCTTCTGATCCGGCAGTCACACTCAGGCGCACATAAGCATCGTTCAATTCATTTGCATCCACTGTGAGCATGATTGCCTGCTTCAATTCTTCCTCCGACCATGCTGGCCGAATTTGCAACGCCAAAAGCCCGGAGCTAAGCCGGGCGTAGTGGGCATTCCACAAGAACAGTTTGTGGTCATACACTCGCAAAGTTTCAAATAGACCAATCCCGTACAAAAAACCGTGGTCTAAAACAGATACCGCAGCCTCATGGGCAGGACTTATCTTTCCATTTACGTATACGTGCATGTATTGTTCGCTCCCGATAATATTGTCGAGAGCATCATACCATATTTTCCGACGAAAGCGCTGTTTCACGCGTGCGTTTTCCGTGTATGAAACGAGAGATCGTAATTGAAATTTCATACAAAATAATCAGCGGGACGATCACCATCACATCAGATAAAAAATCAGGTGGTGTAATTGTAATAGAAATGACGGAGAGTATCAGGTACGCCGGTTTTCGCATTTTCGCCAGTCGATGTGGATTAAGAATTCCTAAATGGCTGAGGAAAAGAACCACAACCGGCAGCTCGAACAAAAGGCCAAACGGCAAGCACAAATTAAGCATAAACGTAAAGTAATCATTCGCTGTAATCACCAGCTCAAAGTTCCCGTTGGATAGCCCTAGAACAAATTGATACATCATCGGAAATAATACAAAGTACGCAAAGGACAATCCGAACAGAAACAGCAAGAATAGAGCAGGAATATACATCAGAGCAACTTTTCGCTCCCGCTCCTCCAAGGCAGGTACAACAAAGCGCCAAGCTTGATAAGCCGCCACAGGGATGGTGAGAGCAAGCGCGCCAACTCCAGACAATTTGACATAAATCGACAAAATATCCCCCGGACCGAGAATCGCCAGTTTTTCTCCCGAATGATTAGCTAATGCCTGATAAATGTGATCGACAAATAAAAAGCAAATCACCATGCTTACAACAAGTGCCGACAAAGTAATCAACAGCCTACGACGCAAGTCCGTCAAATGCTCCAGTAAGGGCATCTCTTTATTCACGTGATTTCCTCCCGTGTGCGCTTATAGAATCAAACAGGAAAAGCGATGCGTTCTTTGGCGCACCGCCCCCCTTTGCAAAATGGTTAGTTGACTCGTTTCAACGCGTCCTCGGTACTACTTACAGAAAGATCAACGACCGCTTCCTTATTAGTCTTGTCTTTGACCTCATCATCATCCTTGGTCAAATCTTTAGCTGCCGATTTGAATTCAGTCAGCGTACGCCCAAAGGCACGACCGATCTCAGGAAGTTTGCTCGGTCCAAAAATGACCAAAGCAATAATCAGAATCAAAATCAGACCAGGAATCCCAATGCTTGATAACATACTCCGCTACACTCCTTGTCCTAGAAACCAGTAATGGCAATCACACTCGGCATGGCTACAGAATTGCCGCCTTTTGGCCAGTGGCTCGTCGGCTGGTCATAACCCTTGAGGTTTTCACCTGGATGCTGCACAGACAAGAACAGTGTTTTTTCATCAGGTGTAAACCAAGGACCAGTCATTTCTGCGCCAACTGGGCTGGAAGCGAATTGGGAGGCTATCCCTTTACTATTACCCGTGGTAGGGATAAAGAATACGCCATTGTTCCCAAAAGTCTTGAAAATACCTGTGTTCGTAGAGGTAGAAGAGATATCGGTAACCACCCACAGGTTTCCTGCGCTGTCAAACGCCATGTTGTCAGGAGCCGCAAAGCCGCTTTGTGGACCACCTGCTGCAAAAATTTCAAAAGTAAACTCGCCGCCAGCATGGTCGTTATCCTTTTCAAACAAACGTACGATTTGGCCGTAGAAATTACCGTGCTTATCGTTGTTGGTCAGAGCGATGAAGACAGAGCCATCAATCGGGTGGACTTCCAGGTCTTCTGGACGATCCATTGGTGTCGCGCCTACAGCTTTGGAAGCATCCCGGCAGTTCATCAATACGTCAGCTTGGGAGGCAAACATCGGTTTTTTGTCAGCATTCACAGCTTTTTGCAAAGCCTCATTGGTTGCGTAATCGAGTGCTATCCATTTGCCCTTGCCAAAGTTAGCAACGTACAGGGTACCTTCTTCTAGCAGCTTGGAGTTGTTTTTCCCTGCTTTCGGATCAAACTTGCCTTTTGATACGTATTTGTACACGTATTGGTCTTTGGCATCATCGCCCATGTATACGACTAGCTGACCTGATGGAGCCAGTACCATTGCTGTATTTTCATGGGAGAAACGGCCCAGTGCTGTATGTTTTTTCGGTGTGGATTTCGGATCGAAAGGATCTACCTCAATGACCCAGCCGTAATGGTTGGCCTCTGGCAGTTTGCAGTCGCCTACGACATCCATATAGTTTTCCTCACAGGATAGCACAGTGTTCCAGAAGGTTACCCCGCCGGAGCAGTTGGCAAAAGTACCCGTTACTTCTTTTGCTATGGATGCTGCCGGACCGGTCAACACATGCTTGGTCAATCCACTTACACGACGACCGTATTTGGAATCGGAAACCAGCTTCCATCTTCCGTTTTCCTTTTTAACCTCAATAATTGAGCCGCCCAGCGCGTACAAATATTTCTCGATTTGCGCAGGTGTGCGCTTGTTATCATCAGCATTGGCATTCAACGTGTCATAGCCAGTCACGTAATACTCCAACTCGCCCAAATATTCGTGATTTACCCACAACAGCCCATGATCTGCTTTGCCTTCAATGGGTAAAAAACAGGTGAAATCGTTGTTAAAACCAAAAGTATCGCCTGCTGCATTGATTTTATCGCCATAAGATGCAACCACATCGTATTTGAAACCTTCGGGGAGCACCACATCATCTTTGGTCGTTGGATGAATCTCTTTAAATTTCGGGTTGAAATGATGCTTTTTTGTATCGAGTCCAAATAGATGATCCGCTGTTTTTCCGGAGAGTGCGCCACCCGCAGCCAGTGCAGGGATTCCTGTTGCCACCGAAGCCAATGCTGCTGTTCCTGCTCCTAGATAGGTTAAAAATTGACGACGATTTACATCCATTTATATCGCTCCTTTTTTCTTCTTGTACTTCCCATTGTACGAGCGTTATGTCTAGGCTAGGTTAATGCTGTATAAAGAGTGTGTAAACAAACGCAAAAAATACCGCCCGGTAAAAGGCGGTATCAGGTCATCTATTGGTTATCCTGCTGTGTGACGTGCATAGGTGGTGAGGAAATTCTTCAATAGCTGCTTGCCATGCTGGGTAATGATGGATTCCGGATGGAACTGCACACCCTCGATCGGGTATTCCCGGTGACGAACTGCCATGATTTCACCTTCGGCTGTTCGTGCGGTCACTTCCAGCACACTCGGCAGAGATTCTTCCTCCACAATCAGGGAGTGATAGCGGGCTGCTGTGAACGGAGAGGGAATGCCTTCATAAATCGTTTTTCCATCGTGCAAGACTTCCGATGTTTTCCCGTGCATCAGTCTTTCGGCGCGGATTACTTTTCCGCCGAAAACTTGCCCAATGGACTGGTGTCCCAAACAAACTCCCATGATCGGAATCTTTCCGGCAAAATGACGGATCGCTTCCATACTGATTCCCGCTTCATTCGGTGTGCACGGTCCTGGTGAAATCATCAAATAATCAGGAGCCAGCCTCTCAATTTCTTCGAGTGTGATCTTGTCATTCCGATGGACCTGCAGCTCTTCACCCAGCTCGCCCACATACTGTACCAGGTTGTACGTAAACGAATCATAGTTATCAATCATCAAAATCATCTCACTCATCTCCTCTAGGGCTCATCATTCTCTGCTCACTAAGCTCAAGTGCTTTCCACAACGCTTCTGCCTTTTTCAGGGACTCGCGATACTCTGCCTCTGGCACTGAATCAATCACGATGCCTGCTCCTGCCTGAACATGAGCTACGCCATCCACTGCCACCATGGTGCGGATTGCGATATTGACCTCGACATCGCCGTTGAAGCCAAACCAGCCGATCGACCCCGTATACACTCCACGCTTGACCGGTTCCAGCTCTTCAATGATTTCCATCGTCCGCACTTTGGGCGCCCCTGTAATCGTTCCTCCAGGGAAAGCTGCAGCTACTGCGTCAAAGGCATCTTTGCCTTCTGCCAGCTCGCCTTTGACATGGGAGACGATATGCATCACGTGGGAGTACTTCTCCACGACCATGAATTCGCTCACTTCCACACTTCCAAAGCGGCAAACCCTTCCCAAGTCATTGCGTTCCAAATCCACTAGCATGACGTGCTCGGCCCGTTCCTTTTCATTGTCGATTAGCTCGCGTGCCAAAGCTTCGTCCTCGGCATCTGTTTGCCCGCGCGGCCTAGTACCGGCAATAGGACGTGTATGCACCTCTTTGCCCTTCACCTTTACCAATAGCTCAGGTGAAGCGCTGACTAGCTGAAACTCGGGAAAGCTCATATATCCCATGTAAGGAGAGGGATTCAGCTTGCGCAGGACTTCGTAAACGTCAGGTGGCGTTACCTGCATCGGCTTGCTCTGCCGAACAGACAAGTTGACCTGGAAAACGTCTCCCTGGGCGATGTACTCTTGGACACGACGCACAGCCTCTTCGAACTGATCCTTGGCAAACGATACTGACGCCTCAGTCTCATGCGACAACGGTCTTTTTCGCAAGCTGTCCCAATCCGTATCATCTGTGTTCGTTACCATTGAAGTAAGCAGATCCAGGCGGTGTTCGATACGTTTTACGGCCTGTCGGTATATGTCTTCGGTCAATGTGTCTGCAGACAAATGGGTCAGACAAATGATCTCGCGTGCCTCATGGTCAAAGACTAGAAGGTCTTGCATTATCATAACATACAGGTCAGGCAACTGTAAGTCGTTGGTCGCGATCTGCGGGAGCGTCGGTTCAAAAAAACGGTTCATGTCATAACTCATGTAGCCTACCGCTCCTCCAGAAAAATCAGGCATATCTGGAATCACTGGAGTCTGGTACCGTGCAAGCAAATTCCGCAGTGCATCCAATGGATTTTTGGCCATCAAGCTCTCCACATGACCGTCCGGGTGGATGACCAACGTTTCCCCAAACTGACTGCGCAAGGTAGCAATCGGCTGATACGCCAAAAACGTATACCGACCTGCTCGACCACTTTCCAAAAGGACGGCCTCTCGCAGCGACGGCTGTAAGCTTTTTAACACTTGCCACGGATCAACTTGATGGGCCCACTTACCACGAACGGCTAGTGGGACCAACGGATAGGTTTTGGCGTAGTTCTGGCTATCTGCATAACTAGGGAATGGCACTCCTCTTCACGCTCCGGTTTTTTACGTAGGTTCTATCCGTTCATTATATAGGCGCCCTATATGAATGAAAAGACCACGGCGCCGAAAAAGGCATACCGTGGTCTAGATGTTTGTAGATATTAGTCTTCGAACTGATAAAGCGGAGTGGACAGGTAGCGTTCGCCATTGGATGGAATGATTGCGATCACCTTTTTCCCTTTGCCGAGCTTTGCCGCTACTTGCAATGCCGCATGGATGGCTGCTCCAGAGGAGATTCCGCCCAAGATGCCTTCCTGACGAGCAACACGGCGCGACGTTTCGAAAGCATCCTCGTTTTCTACCTTGATAATTTCATCGTAGATGCCGGTATCGAGAATATCCGGAACAAAACCGGCCCCAATCCCTTGAATTTTATGTGGTCCCGGCTTGCCTCCGGATAGAACGGGAGAAGCTGCAGGCTCTACAGCAATAATTTGGACATTCGGGTAGTGCTCACGAAGCACTTGACCGACACCGGTAATGGTTCCACCTGTTCCAATTCCGGAGATAAAGGCATCTACACCGCCGATTTCCTGTGCTTGTTCCAGCAGTTCACGCGCAGTCGTTTCGCGATGAATGGCTGGGTTTGCGGGGTTTTTGAATTGTTGCGGAATGAAATAGGTGCTATCTTCTTTCGCCAACTCTTCCGCTTTGCGAATCGCTCCGCCCATACCTTCGGCGCCTGGTGTCAATACAAGCTCTGCTCCATAAGCCCGCAACAGATTGCGACGCTCGATACTCATCGTCTCTGGCATAACCAGAATGGATTTATAGCCTTTGGCGGCAGCAACCATCGCAAGGCCAATTCCGGTATTTCCGCTCGTAGGTTCAATGATGGTATCACCTGGCTTCAGACTTCCATCTGCTTCTGCCGCCTCAATCATTGCCAAGGCAATCCGGTCTTTCACGCTGCTCCCAGGGTTGAAAAACTCAAGCTTCAAATAAATGTCTGCAATCTCATCACTTACAACACGATTCAGCTTGACTAATGGAGTATACCCAATTAGATCAGTAATGGAATTGGCCACACGCATATGTCCTGCCCCCTTAATTTTAATAACCGAGTAAAACGCTAGGATTTATTGTCATAATTATATCAACGGTTGCCCATTTGGTCAATGAGGCATTTGCCCAGAAATCTTTACTCCTACCGATTTTCGCAGCTGCTCAAGCACGGTATCGAGCGATTCCACTTGCGCATACGCTACCTCACGCCGCAAGTCCTCTTTGATCTCCTCAAAGGTGCGCTGCTCGGCCTCTCTGCGTTCAGCAATGCGATAGATCGCGTAGTTATCTCCCATTTTTACGGCTGCACTGTTTTTATTCGTTCCCAAGTCGGCAATTACCGTTTTGGCCTCATCCGGCAACCGGGAGCCATTCATGGAGATCCACCCCATGTCCCCGCCATTTTGAGCTGTAAGTGAATCGATCGATCGTTCTTTGGCAAGAGTTTGGAAATTGGCGCCTTGCTCTAGCTCTGCTGATACTTGTCCTGCTTCTTTCTGTGAAGCGACCACGATCTGATACAGATGTACCTGCATCGGGCGAGAGTATCGCTGTGGGTGGTTGTTGTAGATCGTCAGCAATTCGTCGTCCTTGACGGTAATGTCTTTGGTAGCCAGTGCCTGCAGCAGCATTTGATACGTAATTTCCCGCTTGAGCGCCTCCACGTTCGTTCCTGCTTGCCTCTGAAGCGCTTCCTGAAATTCTTCGTCTGTTTGGCTCCCGTAGCTTTCTTTTATCTGAGCCAGCTCTTTTTCCAACTGCTGCGGCTCAACAGTAATACCCGCACGCTTGGCTTCCTGAAAAACGACTTCCCGATTAATCATGTCATCCAGCACTTGCTTGCCGAATTTTTGCTTGAGGAGAGCTACATACTCCGCTTCACTGATCGTCTTATCCCCTACAACCGCGGCTGACTGCAGCTTGCTGGACGTCTGGTAATAGCCCCAAGTCACAGCAAGCAACAGCAGTACAAGCGCCCCAATGAAAGCCCACAACCCTTTTACGTTGGTCATGCCACCCTCTCCCTTGCTCTCACCACGCTTACATGTCTTTCAAGATCTCCGTGAGCGCGGTTTTGTCATAATAGTAACGTTCATTACAGAAATGACAGTGGACTTCTGCTTCCCCTTGCTCTTCGATGATACTCTGCATTTCGCCCTTCCCCAAGCTAATGAGTGCCTGGACGACCTTGTCTTCTGAACACTTGCAAGAAAAGTTGATTTCCGTGCGGCTCAGGTATTTTGGCTCATCTAAAACCCGCGCCAAAATTTCCTCTGGTGAAAGTCCTTCGCCAATCATGCGAGATACTTGCGGAAGCTGGCTCAAACGCTCCTCCATCATTGCCACCACTTCATCTGGTGTATTTGGCATTAGCTGGAGAATAAATCCCCCTGCCGCCAAAACAGAACGGTCTTCTGGATTTACGAGCACACCAACACCAACAGCCGACGGAGTCTGCTCTGACGTAACAAAGTAATACGTAAAGTCTTCTCCGATTTCCCCAGATACGATTGGCGAGCTGCCTTGATACGGCTCTTTTAATCCCAGATCTTTGGTTACGTATACAAATCCGTCTGTTCCCACGGCCCGAGCAACATCCAGCTTGCCTTTTTCATTGAGATCAAAATGAACGTGAGGCTCAGTTACATAGGCAACTCCTTCACCGTCAGCATTGGCTTCTGCAATGATCTGTCCGATTGGTCCTCCCCCTTTTACTTTGACATGGATGCTCTCGTTTCCTTTTAACATAGCCCCCATCATGAGCGTCACGGTCAATGTACGGCCCGCTGCCGCAGTCGCTGTATTCCACATGTCATGACGCCGGCGAATTTCCTCAACAGTACCCGTGGTGCGTGCTGCAAAGGCCCGTACGTGCCCGTTAAATCCCGTTGCTCTTATCATATAATCGCTCATTTGGCGATCCTCCTTTACACAATAAAAAAATCTGAAGCTGCTTGTAACAGTGTACCACAAGAAATGGAGATTACGCCTCTTCCCACTGCCTTCCCGAGCACTTCATCCTTCACGCAAAAAAAC
This sequence comes from Brevibacillus sp. NRS-1366, assembly GCF_050467985.1. NCBI lineage: Bacteria > Bacillati > Bacillota > Bacilli > Caryophanales > Paenibacillaceae > Brevibacillus > Brevibacillus sp. NRS-1366. Next base: position 14,908 of record NZ_JBITPN010000041.1, read on the forward strand.
CCCTCTCTCATCGAAAGGGGGTGGTTGATGACCTGATTCAGGTCAAATACTCTTTTAAAACTCGGGAAGACTTTTGTGTGCGCAATCGATCAATCGTTGTAGCTTCGATTTGGCGAATACGCTCACGGGTAAGACCAAACATCTTGCCTACTTCCTCCAACGTGTAAACCTGGTCATCATACAAACCATATCGCATAGAAATGATTTCCTGCGCCCGAGGACTCAGTCTCTCCAAAGCAGCCCGCATCTGAGAGCGCAAATCGACTTTTTCAATCCAGTCATCGAGGGAGGACAAGCCATCGTCCATGATTTCTGCATAACTGAGGCACTCGTCTTCATGCTCGGCCGTCCATGTATCGCCATCCAGCTCAGCGTCAATGGATTCCATCTTCATCATCAAGGCAAGCTCTATCGCATCTACCTTTTCTAACGGAATGTCCAACAGCCCTGCAATTTCAGAGCGATCTGGCGTACGGTTCAGCGCATGTACGAGATGCAAGACTTGCTTTTGATACTGGCGAATTTGCTCATGCATGTGCACAGGGATGCGAATCAAAGTCCCTTTGTCGTTGATCGCACGAGTAATCGCCTGGGATATCCACCAATGCGAGTAATGATAGAGACGAACACCACGTCCCACGTCAAACTTGTCAATTGCGGTAAACAAACCAATCGTGCCCTCCTGAATCAAATCCAGGAATGGCATACCTCTTTTCAAATGTCGCAAAGCCGTACTGACGACGTAGCGCAGATAGGCTCGCACAAGAGTTTCGCGCGCATCCAGATCGCCATCCTTTTGATAGCGAACGAGACAAGCTAACTCTTCTTCTTTGTCCAACATGGGTGTTGCAGCGACGCTTTCCAAAAACAGCAAGGCAGACGTGTCTGATCGTAGCGACCGGGGCACGGTAATTCCCAACTGAGTTTCGACTTCCCGCCACCTGGCAGGAGTGGAATGGAATGAGGAGGTACTCAAAGTCATATGCAACCCTCACTTCTCTGGAATGGAAGTTCACGATGAAGTTAGGCGAGTTACGAAATGGTTTACTGTTACCGTATTTCGACAAAACTTGTTCGATTCCTGCCCGTTTACAGAATATTAACAGTTCTCCTCCCCGATTTTGTTCTGGTAACCCTTCCTTAATATAGGGTGCAGACATACGACAAAAACCATCCCCCGACACGTAGGGATGGCTGGTGAATCTTGTCGAATTATCTGCCTGTCGTACTAGTTTTATTGATACAGATAACAGGCGACATAATGGCCTGTGTCCACTTCCTGCCAGAGAGGCTTCTGCTGGGCACATACTTCTTTGGCGACTGGACAACGAGTACGGAATACACATCCACTGGGCGGATTGATCGGACTCGGAACGTCTCCCTCGATAATACTCCGCTCACGACTCTTTTCCAGATCGGGGTCGGGTACGGGAATTGCGGACAACAAAGCCTGCGTATAAGGATGTTTGGGGGATTCATAGAGTCTCTCACTTGCGGTCATTTCCACCATATTGCCCAGATACATCACGCCGATGCGATCGCTGATATGCTTTACCATCGCCAAGTCATGCGCGATAAACAAATACGTGAGGTTTTGCTCTCGCTGCAAATTCTTCATCAGATTGACGACCTGTGCTTGAACGGATACGTCCAGAGCAGAAATCGGCTCATCTGCAATAATGAATCGCGGGTTGACGGCAAGCGCCCGCGCGATTCCGATCCGCTGCCGCTGCCCACCACTGAACTCGTGAGGAAAGCGGTTCGCATGTTCCTTTTGCAGACCGACCATTTCCAAAAGCTCGACTACCCGTTGCATCCGCTCTTTACCTTTATAGAGCCCATTTAGGTTCAGACCTTCGGAGATAATCTCGGAAATGTTCATACGCGGATTCAAGGACGCATACGGATCCTGGAAAATCATCTGCATGTTTCGCGTGAGCTTGCCCCGCTCACCGGAAGTAGCTCGATGAACACTTTGACCGTCGAAAATGACCTCACCTGAAGTCGGCTGGTACAAGCCAATAATCGTTCGTCCCGTCGTTGATTTTCCGCAGCCAGATTCCCCTACCAGTCCAAAAGTCTCCCCTTCATAAATATCAAAAGAGACCTTATCGGCCGCTTTTAGTGAGAGTCCTTTTTCCAATGTAAAGGTTTTTGTAAGGTTCTTGACCTGGACCAGTTTCTTTCTTTCCATCTGGCCACTCCTCCCCCATTTATCCATTTACCAGTAACGTCTGGAGATAGAATGTTCCTTTTCCAGCTTGTAGCCATCCAGCTTGACGATTTCGATGGCGCTGCGCGAATCCGGAGAATGAATCATTTCGCCATTCCCCATATAGATGCCCACATGATGGACTCTTCCTTTTCCTTCTTCATAAGCGAAAAATAGCAGATCGCCCGGAAGCAAATCTTCTTTTTCTATCAATTGACCGGCTCTCGCCTGATCAGAGGCATCACGTGGAATTTGGACGCCTAAAGAACGATGCATGTTGTAGGCAAAGCCTGAGCAGTCATACCCGTAGGAGGACATGCCTCCCCACAAATAGTGCAAATTCAGAAAGCGTTTGCCCGTCTCTACAATTGCTTCTCCGCGATTACCGGTCAGCTCAACTGGCTCATTTGCGTTCACGATGCGAACATCTTCTTTTCGCAAAAGGCCTACGCCGTCCGGTGTTGATACGCTTATCCAGTCTCCCGTTTCTTCCACGAGAGGCAACTTGGTCAAAAAGGCGAGCTCAATGCCTGGTTCTTTGTCGGACATGTGCAAGCGGGTGAATGCAGCAGTTACCATCGCCAGCTTTTGCCCGTTTTCTACGTCAAATGCCGCAGACCACGGAGCGAGCTGACGCGATGGAATCCAGCCCGGATAACCACGCTCATTTTTCCTGCAGGTCTGGTCGGGAATCAGGACATGAGACCAGTCCCCCTGCTCCTCCAGCACCTCGACTCGTGTGCCATACAATGCCTGTGTTTGGATCGCATTGTTGTCGTAAAATCCGAGTTTTTCATCGACAGTGAGGGAAGCAAGCCAACTGCGTACGTCTACAGGTGATGTGAGTGCCGCCTGGTCTATATCACGAGGCGATTCTGGTTTGGTCCACACGGTCGCAACGGAGACAGAAACGATCGCTGTTCTCATGATTATTTTCCTCCCTCCCACAGATTTACGGAGTGAAACCCTAGTCCTGGCGCTTCCGGCATGGTCATCAATCGTCCTTCGTAGGTCACGCCGCCTTCCATACCATCGTGCAAAAGCATCAACGGCGCGTCAAAGTCAAACCGTGTAATGTTTTTCTTGCTAGCCGCAAAATGTGCCGCAGCCGATACAGCTAGACGCGATTCGATCATGCTGCCAACCATGCATGGAATGCCGTGTTCTTCAGCCATTTGGTTGATCAATTGTGCTTTGAAAATGCCACCTGCCTTCATCAGCTTGATATTAATCATGTCAGCCGCTCGGTTTTGCAGAACCTTCAGGGCCTGTGCCGGCGAAAATACACTCTCGTCAGCCATGATCGGCGTATCGACCGAATCCGTTACCCGTTTCAAGCCTTCCAGATCATGCGCTTTTACAGGTTGTTCAATCAGTTCGATGCCAAGTCCCATGTCCTCCATTTTACGAATGGATTGAACCGCTTCTTTTACATTCCATCCCTGGTTGGCATCAAGACGAATCTTCACCTGATTGCCCACGGATTTGCGAATTTCCTGAATGCGCAAAATATCATCCTCAATATTGTCTTTTCCTACCTTGATCTTCAGAACGTTAAAACCTTGCTTCAGGTACGCCGCTGCGTCCTCGCCCATTTCTTTCGGTGAGTTGACACTGACTGTATAGTCCGTTTCCAGTTGGTCACGATATCCACCCAGGAATTGGTACAAAGGCATCCCTGCCCGCTGCGAAATGAGGTCGTACAACGCGATGTCTACAGCAGCTTTGGCACTCGTGTTGCCAACCATAGACTGGTGCAGCGTCTGGAATACTCGCTCATAGGCAACCAGATTCAGGCCAATGAGCTGTGGCTTCATTGTATTATTAATGGCGGATTCAATGCTTTCAATGCTGTCTCCTGTAATGACGACAGTTGCAGAAGCCTCGCCCCACCCTACCATGCCATTGTCGCAAGTGATTTTGACCAGCACAGACTCCAGGCTATGCACCGTGCGCAAAGCGGTTTTAAAAGGTTTTTTCAATGGGACAGAAATTCGTTTTACTTCGATGGCTTGAATAATCATGTTTTCCTCCATCTTCTCTAGCGCTTGAGCTTTCTTTATCTGTATTTTTTCGTAATGACATACTAAATTATAGCACTATTAAAATAATCAGCAAAAAAGGGGGGAGAGTCATTCCATCCGCCTGAAATGACTTCTCCCGGCAAACTGTTTTTACTTCACGACCGCTTTTCTCAGGTCCGCATAGCTGAGAGAAGAGCTTACGACTCCGCTCACCTTGTCGCTAGTGAGAAGAGATGTGTTGTAGAAGTAGAGTGGTGCGATTGGAGCATCGTTAACCAATATTTTCTCTGCGTCATGCAGCATTTGCAGACGTTTGGCATCGTCTGGCTCTTTGTAAGCACCTTCGATCAGCTTGTCGTATTCCGCATTGCTCCAACCGGTACGGTTACTACCGCTCTTCGATTGGAAAATATCCAGGAAGTTGATGGCATCCCCGAAGTCAGGCAGCCAGGAAGAACGAGCAATTTGGTACTGCAATTGCTTTTGCATATCGGTCAGAACTTTTCCTTCTACTTTTTGCAGCTTCACATCTACACCCAACGTCTGCTTCCACATTTCTTGAGCCGCTTGCGCTGTTTTTTCGTTGGCAGTTCCGCTACGGTACGTGAGAGTAACCTCAGGCAGCTTCGTGTAGCCTTTTTCCTTCATTCCTTGTTCCAGCAGCTTTTTCGCTTCTGCTGCGTCGAATTTCACTAGATCTCCGCCTACCTGACGGAAATCGCCCGAACCATTCGCATCTGGCAAGCCAAAAGAAACGAAGCCTGTTCCCGGCTTTTGCTTGCGCATCAGAACGAGGTCAACCAATGTTTGACGGTCGATCGCCAAGCTGAACGCTTTACGGATGTTGGCATTGTCAAATGGCTCCTTGGTCACATTGAAGCGATAAAACTCTGTGCCAGCACCATCTTTTACATAAACTTTGCCATCTTTGAACAACTGGTCAGCCATGTCGGCTGGAACGGTTGTCGTTCTGTGCAGCTCTTCATTCGTAAACATTTGGTACTCGGTATTCTCGTCATCAATCATTTTCCACACAGCGCCTGCCAGGGTTACATTCGCTGCATCCCAGTAGTTCTCGTTTTTCATCATTTTCAGTTCGCTGTCGTGTGTCCACTCAGTCAGCTTGAACGGTCCATTACCGACAAAAGTAGCGGCTTCGGCTGCCCATTTTGGATCTTTTTCCCCCGTTGCTTTATGTACAGGGAAGAAGGCTGGGTTGGATGCCAAGAGAAGTGTCCAGGAAGCGGGCTCAGCCAGTACGACTTCCAATGTTTTATCATCCACAGCTTTTACTTTTACATCCTCTACTTTGCCTTTGCCACTGTTGTAAGCCTCTGCACCCTCGATGACATAGGCGAGGAATGATGCCGGTGATGCCAACGCGGGATCCAGCATGCGCTTCCATGCGTATTCAAAGTCATGTGCCGTTACAGGATCACCATTGCTCCATTTGCTGTCGCGCAAGGTAAACGTATATGTTTTGCCATCCTCCGATATTTTCCATTCGCTAGCTGCGGCTGGTTGGATCTTTTGATTTTCATCCAGACGGGTCAAGCCTTCCATCAAGTTGTTCAAGATGTCGTAGGACGGTTGATCAAAGCCGATTGGCGGATCCAGGGATGTAGGCTCCTTGATGTTGTTCAAAAGCAGGAGCTTGGCTGCCTGATCCCCTGGGGCTGGCGTATTCGGCTGATTGTTGCCCGCTGGCGGAGCCGATTCATTGTTCGTTGGTTGACCCGATGTACATCCAGCCATGAACATGGAAACAGCCAGTGAAGCAGACAGCAGGATGGTTGATAATTTTTTCACTGTTTCTTCCCCCTTATACTTTTTTATTTATATCGTAAAAGGATAGCGCCGTTGGACGACACCCTCTTTTACACGGAAAGAATGGGCAATTCGCTTTGCGTATCCGTTCCGAAGCATCAGGAACTATGACGATCAAGTACCGGTCGGAGCCTGCATGGCAGCCAACATCTTCTTGGCGCGCGGATCCTGCAACCAACAGGAGACTGAATGCTTGCTGTGTACATTGGATTCGGCAGGCTGATAATTGCGGCATACTTCAAGAGCATAATCACAGCGGGCTGCGAAAGCACATCCAATCGGCGGAGCAAACAGATCAGGCGGCGTCCCGGGAATCGGGCTGAGCGGTATTTCGCGATCTGCATCGAGCCTGGGCATTGAAGCCAGCAGGCCCTTTGTATAGGGATGCTGCGGATTGTAGAAAATGTCACGCACTGGACCTGATTCTACGACTTTCCCTGCATACATGACGTTGACCCGATCCGCAATTTTGGCGACAACTCCCAAGTCATGCGTGATAATGATGATCGAAACGCCTGTCTTTTGCTGGATGCTCTTGAACAGGTCGATGATTTGCGCTTGAATGGTTACGTCCAGTGCAGTCGTGGGCTCATCCGCGATCAGGATGGACGGCTTACAGACGAGCGCGATCGCAATCATGATCCGCTGGCGCATCCCACCGCTAAACTGATGCAAATACTGCCCCAGACGGCTTTCCGGGTTCGCGATCCCGACAAGCTGCAGGATTTCGATGGCTTGCCTACGTGCCTCGCTTTTGGCGACCTTCTGGTGACGGATAATCCCTTCCATGATCTGCTCGCCTATTGAAATCGTAGGATTGAGCGAGGTCATCGCATCCTGAAAAATCATGGAAATTTCTCTGCCGCGCAGCTCCCGCATCTCTTTTTCGCGCAGTACTGCGAGATCCTTGCCTTTAAACATAATGCTGCCGCCTGCAATTTTTCCGATATGTTCAGGGATCAGGCGCATGACGCTTCTGGCCGTTACGCTCTTCCCACAGCCGGATTCGCCCACAATCGCCAGCGTCTCCCCTTTGTTTAAGCTGAAATTCACATCTCGAACCGCGTTCACTTCGCCGCCATGCGTCTTAAACGTGACACGCAGCCCGCTTACTTCCAGCAATTTTTCCGTATGATCCATGTCGCTTACCTCCTTGCCTTCGGATCGAACGCGTCGCGCAGTCCATCACCAAGTACGTTGAACGCAAGCATTGTCAAGGAAATGAAGAAAGCCGGGAAAAAGAGCCGCCACCAATGACCGGACAATATGGTTGATAGTCCATCGTTCGCCATCACGCCCCAGCTAGCCATGGGCGCTTGGACACCCAGACCGAGGAAGCTCAGGAACGCCTCCGAGAAGATCGCGGACGGTACAGACAAAGTCACATAAACAATAATGATGCCGATCGTGTTGGGTAAGAGATGCTTGCGAATGATATAGAACGGCTTGGCTCCCATCGTTTTTGCAGCCAACACGTATTCGGAGCTCTTCATTTGCAAGACTTGACCGCGGACGGTACGGGCCATCCCGATCCAGCCTGTGGCACTTAAGGCCACAATGATCGTCAAAAGTCCCGGCCCCATCACAACCATGAGCAAAATGACAACGAGCAAGTAAGGCAATCCGTAGAGAATATCAACAAATCGCATCATGATGTTGTCGACTCGTCCTCCCACGTAACCTGCAATCCCTCCATAGAGAACACCGATGAAAAAGTCGATCAGAGCAGCCATAAAGCCAACAAACAAGGAAATGCGCGCACCGTACCAGACACGAGTAAAGACGTCTCGGCCAAACTCATCTGTTCCAAACCAGTTCTTTTCGGATGGCGCTTGATTTTTCGAGATAATCGACTGTTTTGAATATTCATGACCCGAAATCATCGGGCCAATCGTCGACATGACACCCAGCAAAATAATGATGACCAATCCCATTAGGGCCAGTTTGTTTCCGCGCAGACGGAGCCAGGCTTCCTGCCAAAACGTAAGTTGAGGTCGCACAATCGCTTCCGCATTCAGGTTGTCTTTGCGCATCGGGATAAACAAGTCGTCAGAAACGATCATCCTTCGCTCTCCTTTCGATGTAGCTTGATTCGCGGATCAATGATGCCATACAACACATCGACGACAAACATCATGAAAATCAAGAGGGCACTATAGAAGACGGTCGTCCCCATAATGACGGAATAGTCACGATTGATAATGCCAGCTACAAAATACTTACCCATTCCGGGAATCGCAAAGATTTTCTCAATGACAAAGCTTCCCGTCAAAACGTTGGCGATCAGCGCACCAAGCAGCGTGACTACAGGCAAAATCGCATTGCGCAGCGCGTGTTTCAAAATGATCGTTGCGGGAGATAACCCCTTGGCACGAGCCGTTTCAATATATTCCTGCGTCAGTACCTCCAGCATATTGGTACGCGTCAGGCGAGCAATAATGGCAATCGGCCCAAATCCTAATGCCAGTGCAGGCATGATGACGTGCTGCCAAGTACCCCAGGTCGCGGTCGGCAACAGCTTCCATTCAACCGCCAAATATTTGATCAGCAGGGGAGCAACGACAAAACTGGGAATCGAAATACCGATAACGGCAATAATCATAGCCACGTAATCAATCAAACGGTTATGCCGCAGGGCCGCGATCACGCCGAGCCCAATACCTGAGACGATGGCGAACAGGACGGCAATAAGACCAAGCTGGAACGATACAGGGAAACCGCGGGCAATCATCTTGTTTACTGTATCCGCGCTGTTCGCAGTCGATGGACCTAGATCAAACTGCACCAGCTTTTGCAAATACAGCCCGTACTGGACCATCAACGGCTTATCCAGGTTGTAGTACGCATTGAGGTTTTGCGCGACGGATTCGTTCAGGGCTTTGCCCTCTCTTTCAAAAGGAGAGCCAGGAACCGCATGCATCAGGAAAAACGTGAGGGTAATGATGAGCCATAACGTAACAATCATGGAGATAAATCTGCGGAAAACAAAAGATAGCAAGGACTCTCCTCCTTTTCATCCAAAATCCGATTAATAAAACCTCTATCGTGGCCTGCTCAAGGAGGAGCGACCGCGCTTTAGTGGAGGGTTATTCTTGCTGAATCAGGAAGCAGTTATATGAAATCAATACTTTCTGATCCAGTCAAAAAACCCAGCAAATGCTCGTAAATTCGGGCATTTGCTGGGTTTTACTTACGTGTATGCCGTGCATACGGATAAATAAAGCAGCATATCTAGTTCGTTATTTAGCAATCTCTGCCTTACTTCTCACGGAAATAGCTTGTTTGTACTTCTTTTGTGCATCTTTAAACGCAGCAATCAATGTTTTTTGCGAAGATCCAAAATATCGGTAGCGAATCTCTTCTCCAATCGCCTCTGACGCCATAATGGAATGACCAATGAAGATCGATCGGGCAAAGTCAGATGTCAGTTGGACGGTAGAGGAACAAGCAGCCTCTACAATCTTGTCGTTGGAAGTATCGACGACCAACCCGATAAAAAACGCACTGAATTGCTGCGTAATCGGATTGTTGGAAGAAGATTGAGCATCGCCAACAATATAAATGGTATCTTTATCAAACAAATCAAAAACCCCACTTTTACTATGCTTAAAGGACCGGCCATGCGAGACGTTCGGAGAGCGACTTCCTCACAATCGCAAGCTGGCTAAGCACTTTCTTACATAGTACCAGAGAAATTCATAATTTGTAAATAAGTCTGACTAATCTTTCACTTCTTCGACAGAAACAACGGGAAAGGCGTGAGCTGGCAGCATTGGCAAAAAAGGACGCTCGTCCACGTAGGCGACAATCACATGGGATGGACCGACCATCGTTTTCGGTGCGAGCCGCAGCTCTTCGCCCTGCTCCGTTACGACCGTGATCTGCAACCGCCCCCCTTTTGGTCGTACTGCCCCTGGTGTAGCTTGCTCCATCACAAACCTTGTCCCGTTATACTCAAAACGCAATTGCAGATCCTGCTCCCAAGAACGAAAATCCACGTAGTATCGGCCAAAAGGAATAGGGTCAGTCGTAATGCTGTCTGCGGCTGGCACAAACGCATATTGCTCGCGAACGTAACCGCCATTTTCTTTCATGCGTCTTTCAAAACGCTGAAGTGCCTCATTTTCGATTAAATCGATCACCCCTTCTGTCTTCAGGACAGGGTCGACAGCAAAGGTCGCATGGTGGTTAGCCAGCTCCAGCAGCATTTTCACCTCTGTTTTTTTCTGCATAGCCACATCAGCATCCACAACAAATGCTCCCACTAATAAAAAGAACAGGATAACCGAAATGGATAAGACGTTGATACCCGTAGTGATAGCCTCCTAACTGGAGCCGTTATGATGATAAGTCATAATCCATGACGTTAATCGTCCCTTGACGGATTACTTGTAGAGTCTTTGACGGCATCGGTATTAGCTTTGTAAACCGCGGAAATGGAATTGCCAGTTGCAGCACGAACTCGTCCTCATGACTTAAAAGGATCGGATCGACAGCGCGGGTACGGGTGACACTGACTGACAGTTCAGGATCTGAAAGAGACAGTTGCTTTTCTGCCAGCTCCCGTGAGATAAAAGCGCGAACCTTCTGCTGCAGCTCCACTTCACTGGTTCCCCCGTGGTTACTCACGTACTTCGTAGCGGCAGCACTTACCTCCAAAAGCTCGTTACGTGCCTGAACTACCGTATGAATTTGTAAAATTCCTAATGGTACCATCAGCAGCACCATGACATTGAGAATCACGGCAATCAATTGTCCCATCAGCTTGTACCAAATCGCGTCACATTCGTGAGCAAATCACCGAAAAACTGGGTGCACGCCGACAATAGATTGTCAGGTCCGGTAAAGAGAAGGTTCACAGTCAGAGGTAAGACCAGAGCCAGCAAAACCAAGATGGTGATCATTTTATTCATCCACTACCACCCCGGATCAAAATATTCAGATGGACGACTACCAGCAAAGGAAAATGACGTGTCTCCTTCCACAAAGCGATGTAACCACTGGGCTACCTTGGACGGGGTAACGGTAACAGCAAGCGTTACGTCTTCCTGCCGCTCCTTCCGTGCACGGGCACTCTCTACACGCGGCCAGCTCCCAGCGAATACATCGCCACTCACGTCCCAACCCAGCTCCCCCATTTTATCGAGATAATAATCGGCCAAGGACGGCTCCAGATAGCCAATATCCTGCATATCGTCAAGAATATCGGCATAGATACCTCGCGCAATTGCTCGTTCCATGGCATACATGTGATATGCCCCCAAAGCGGAAGTAACTATAATCAGGACAGACAAGCAAATGAGAAATACTTTTAACTTAACCATGTTTTCGAGAACGCAGGTCTCTTCTAATGGAAGATAACCGTCGTCGCTCTATACACCCTTTCTTGTTGTGTCTGGCGTAACTGCTCCTCTGGCCCGGAAGCCCACAGAAAGGATATGAGACTTCCTACCATAATCAAAATGACGAGAAAAACGTGATGGTGCAGCATCAGTTTGACGTGTAGGATGTGCCATTTTGCATCCGGTAGTTGATGTTTTCGTTTCTCGTATCGTAATTCAGAGAAGTGATGGATCTGTTAATGCTTTCAGCAGAATCGTTTGCTGCTGGGCTTAATTCGTTTCCGTATGAACTTACATGATTACAGCAAAAGAGTGCCATATTCTAAAAAAAGTTCTTATAATACTGATGGCGAGCATCTATACTTTTTCTCATCATTATACAAACGCCCTGTTAACGACAATAAGGTTATACCCAAATCTGACCAAGCTACATCTATCTACAAGTTTAATGGTACATCATTTGAATCTGCTCAATAAAAAAACAAGGAGATAGTAGATAAAAAATACTAGCTCCTTGTTTTTTTATTAATAACCCTGACACGTCATTCACGCTTACATTTATCTGTATTTTCATTACATACATTTACTTATAAAAACTTTAATCAAGACTTGTCAATGATTACGTTAAAAATTCATTGTTAGTACATTGTTCTTAGATGTAATTACGTAATGTGTATCAAGTCACTTTGAGCATTTTTGGTAAACATGGTATAATAGAACATAGGTTCGCATCTTAAGGAGTGTCTATGTAACTATTAATGATCGGAGGAACGTATGCAAAATAAATCGCTCAAAGAGGCATATATGCTCCAACTTAGAAGAATAGCCTGGCGTATTCAATACGAAGTAAAAAAACAAAACCACTTTGTACAATATTTAGGACAACCAATAGAATTTCTTCACTGTGATTATAATCAGGCGAGCTTTGATCTAAACCTGTACATTGAGGAAATATTGAGTAACCTAACCGATACAGGGAGATTTATTATCCAAAGACTGGTACTTGAAGGTGCAACTGAATCGGACGTTGCCAAACAACTCAATGTGTCCCAGCAATGGGTAAACGCTTGTAAACGAAAGTATTTAAATCAACTGCGCAAGTCACTAAGTACTTCTCAAAAAGGTGCTTAGTAATGACACTTGACGAGATTTCAGATCGTGATTTTTTAAATTTGTTGCAACAGGCGAGAACAAATAATCAAGCATTGGAAGCTTTGATTGATTTATTCGTACCAGAAATGATCACTATGGCAAATTTCATAAAGCAACCACGTGAGGATAGTATTCAACAAATGAAGATGGCGTTCATCTCCCTTATTCGTGACGAGCAAGCCGGTTTAGAACTTAACAGCAGCCTTATAAATGTAAAAGCCATGTTATGAGATTCCCTCTACATGGCTTGCTCTCTAATATTACTTATTTATCCCTACTCTTCTCGTACAAGAAACCAAAAAGTAATGTTTCTAAGAGTGGGATCAATGGGTAAATGAACACTGAATAATCGTGCATTTTCCATGAATATACTGCAGAAAAAATAACCCCTACCAACAAGTAAAAGAGAAATTTATTTACATTCGGCAGAAACCTTCTTTTCAGATAAAGTGCCACTCCATTTTTAGCTAACAATATAATAAGAATAATCGGTCCCCAAAAAAAGAAATTAAAGAACACAGCATTTGCTGAATTACTTAACTTCATATACTCTTCTGTACCTGGATCAAAATATTCTACTATAATTTCCAGCACATAAAACAATATCGCTAAGCCGACATTTATTAATAGGTACGGCCTCAATCGCAAATCCATAAATTTCCTCCTCCTTCTGTTGTATTATAAATCAAAACTTGCTATCAAAAAACCTCCTTATCCAATTTCAGGATAAAGTACCCATAAAAAGGCATCCCCATCTCAAGAAAATAAGTGGGGATGCCTTCTATGTTTAATTTCGGGACCATAGCCATCTTGAAAGATTAAGTCCCTTATTAAATTAATAATCTTTATTCACGCGAATAAAGTTGAAGAGGTATCGATCTTCACCATAGAAACTAAAATCCTCGTCTAGTCCATTATCATCATCATCTACTTGAATTGAGCTAGAACCAGATCCGTCCAACACGATTGCATTTGTTGGATCAAGCCCAACATGTGTTAACGAATCTTTCAGTAAAGGCACATTAATAGCATCAGGAACTACAATCAAGTAGGCATAGGAGCCTTTCCAAGCAAAAACTGTACGAGGTGTCGGTCCGTAGTACGCTGTATCACTCCAATCTGAAACGTTGAAGCTTGTTCCCCCAATAACATTTGTTGCTGTACTATACCGGTCCAAAACCTCAGAAAGTTTTGTTGCGTACATGTAAGCAGCTTTGGTATTTCCATTGCTATCCTCATAGAGTACCGCAGTTTTTCTAGACTTTGGATTTGATGAGGTTCCATTGTATTTGTAAATCTCAGGGAGGGTTTGACCTTCGTAAGTTACTTCGTCACCATCATCAAATTTATTGTAACAAATAGACCTAGCAGCTGTTGGAGGATTATTGTATCCATTATCTGCAGCAAAAAATCCCCCATTAATACCTGTTTCCGTAGTAGTTGAAAGTGGTCGCAAAATGGTTTTGGTTCTAATATTATCTAACTTCGTTTTGATTGTGAGCATCCGTGGCCCGCTGTAACCTCCATACATCGGTGCCCCTTCAAGGGTGAAGTATTCATAATTTTGTGGCATACTGTGTTCTCCTTTTATTTAGGATGAACGACCCTAAAATAATGTCGTCCTCACCCTTATAGGAAAAATTAGCGCCACTTTTACAACAAGATTTAATAAATTTTGCAGAAAAAATTTTAAAATTATATGTACCTACAGAAACTTCCAATTTATAGAAATCGTATTATATTATGGGATCTGGAGGTGATCATATACCGTTTAATTTCATTAGAACTAGAAAAATGGGGTGATTTATATGAATAAGACTAGGAATTGGATCATTGGTGTTGTTCTGGCTTCTATTGCGCTAAGCGTTTTTTTTCAATTCAAAGACCTACCTGGTAAAATGGGCGTCCTTCTGACGGTTAGGGAATTGATCAATGAACACAATAAAAAGTCAAATGAACTGGCAAATGAAGGCGCTGAAAATCATACCAATATCCAATTTGCTGAAGGTAAATATTATGTTGATGTTAATAAAAACGTCACTACTAGTGAAGGGAAAAAGCGCGTAAATCACTATGAATATGTTCTAGTATATGAAGCTTTACAATGGAAAGTAATCCGCGAAAGACTTACATATACGGATAAATAACCCAATAACCCGAATTTAATATTGTAATATTTTCCGGATAGATGTAATATAAAGACGATTCAAATATTTGGAAAATATGGGAGTGAATGTTTTGTGAAGAAAGCAAAATTTGCATTATTCGCTGCATTGTCTTTAACGTTAGGATTTAGTGTTGTTCCAACACAAGTGCTCGCTGCAAAATCAGAAGTCAGCGAAAAGCAGTTTACACCAGAGCTTCGAGAAGCGATTGATAACTTCTTCAAAGAAAGAGAGAAGGCAATTAATAATGGAGATATAAGCAGTCTCCCATTTGATAAAAACGATGAAACCTCAGTTTATCTTCAATATATTATCGATGTTGAAAACTTTGAAGTAACTGATTACAGAGTTTCCTATGATATTAAGGATGTCACAGAAAACAAAGATAATTATGAGGTAGATATCTACCTTATTCAGGAATTTGTTGTCAATGACTCAATTGAATCTGGTTTTGCAGATGACGTGAAGATAATTCTTACTAAACCAGCTACATCACTGAATAAGAATAGCCTCCTTAAAAATTCTCATGGAACTTCAGAAGGTTTTGAAATTGTAAAGATGTCTTCGGACACACTAGAAACGGATACAAGTAGTGATGATATTATTGAAAAGGGAAAAGACTTTAAAGCTCAATTGAAAAAACAAAGCGCAAAAAAACAAAATTCGCAGAAACAAGCAGCTAGTAAAGCCCCTCAAACTGCTGCGTTAGCGTCATATTCGTACGATGGTTCGGATGCTGCTGATTACGCCCTTGATTATGCATTAAGTCCAAATCCTGATTACTATTACTGGAACAACGATTGCACAAACTTTGTTTCACAAGCACTGAATTATGGTGGAATTCCCGAAAGAGGTACCACATCAGGTAACTACAAAAAATGGTTCTATCGTGATAGATGGGACGTCTCAAATAGCTGGATCAACGTTGATGATTTCTACGAAGTAGCTACTAATTCGTATACTATCTTCGGTTCAGAGTTGGATTACGCTAGTGAACTACGTTTGGGGGATGTAGTACAATACGACATTGATAGTGATGGAGACTGGAACCATACTGCCATCGTAACGAAACTCACTAATAATGGGCGATATGATATTCCACTCGTCTCTTATCATTCTTCAAATAGAAAAAACGTTGCTTGGGATTATTTCGTTTCAAAATATGATGAGTGCGATTACAGATTAATTGATATCCATGAATAATCTATTTAGCTAGCTATAACTGGTCTTTCCCCTCCCCTTCCTTACTTGAGCAAATCATAAAGAAACTAGCCGTTTAACTAGACAGAAAAACCCGTCTCCTGTGGTGATAAGAGACGGGTTTTCGAGTATTTAATACTATGCCGGTAAAACAAACTCTAGAAATACAGGTGATCGAAGCATCCCACTCCTCGTCCAATTCCGGAATTTAACCCGTGCTTTTATCTTAGGCTGAACATAGACAAAATCGCGATCCTCTCCCGTAATAAGAGGTTTTGCTACTCCATAGAATGCCTGTTTATGGGTTGGTGGTACACCAAGCTCAATAACACCTGCAGGTCGTCCGTTAACATGTGCCAACCATCCAAATTCACCTTTTCGATAGCCAGCTATGCTCACGTCGGCATACGAGTAGTTAATGATTTTTATAAAATCGTCTGTACGCTTGCCAGCATGATATCGACCGTCTTTTCTTTTGGCGACTACACCTTCCATATTACGTTTAACAATCAGGTCGTAAAGGTCCTCGCCACGCCCATCAATATAAGCAATTTTGCTTATCGTCGGCGTATCTGTGATCGCTCTATCGAGAACATCCTTGCGCTCCATCAGCGGCAAATCACGCAGATCAACTCCATCGTAATGCAAAATATCGAACACCACATATGATATAGGAAGCCGGGACTTTTTCGACTGGAACCTGGACATTGTTAATTCGAAATCTGGTATACCCGTTTCAGGGTCCATTACTGCAAGCTCACCGTCCAATACGATGTCAGGGCCATCAGCTAAGAGTTCGAGATACTTCGCCGTTACATCGTTGTTGTGGCGAGTGTAAAGGCGGGTAACCCCGTTCCTTCTGGACAACTCTAATCTATGACCGTCGATCTTGGGTTCAAAAATATAGCGACCGTCCGAGAACGGCTTATCTCTCTGTTCCAGCAGCATTGGAGATATAAATTCCATATAGCATCACCAATACAATTGTATCAATTCAAGGCATAAGGAGCGCTGGTAATTACTCGTAACTAACCTTCATAATATCCAAGAAGGGTATTTTCCTTGTTACTCCGTTTTCATCTATATGGACCAATCTTGTACGTGAATCAAGCACTGTGATCCGCCCACGCACTTTCTCAGTCAAGCCCCAAACGGTTAAGTTCCTCTCGTCTCCATCTTCTTTTGCTTCCACAAGCTGATTGCCTAAGTCTTCTAATTCAAATTCATCTCGTGTCGGTCGTTTCGGTGTAGTTGCCTTTGCCATGATATTACCTCCTAGCCTTTTACTTCGGTTATAGTATCCATTGGTATCCATTGGACATCCTCGTCAGTAAGCAACTTAACTCGCCTAGTATTCATGTCGATCCACTCAACCTTTCCCCACATCACGCAAGTCGTTCCCAGGCTATCCTTCTTGTGTTTCCACCAAGTAATGGTGACAGCATAGTTCTCTCGTCCGGCGTCTCTTAGTTGGTAATGGAATGATTCGAGTTCGTCCTGTTCGAGTTCAGGCATTCGCACAAGTTTTTCGTCCTCTTTCATCTGGAGATACAGCTCGCGTTGCTCTGACAATACCCAGCGACTTGCCGCAAATACGTTCTCTACTTTGCTCGCCATCTGTCATGCTCCTTCCGTTCCCAAGCCTCCAAGACTACCATGTGATCTGGATCTGATCTCTTCCACTCGATATACTCCTCTTTTGCAAGAACTTCAAGCACTTTCATGATACCGCCACGGCTGCGACCCGTTTTAATACACAATTCGTCTACCGTTGGGGTCCTACGCCGCCCGGCTGAGTAGTTGGCGATGACCCGCAGGACTTTCCTTTCGATATCAGACAGCACGACCAAACACCACCGGTTCAACAGCCAGAATGTTGTCGATGATGAAAATGCGCGGCGCTCGTCTGGTAAGACAGAAAGCTTTCAATCTGTTGCCCGATACCTCTAGCGGTCGCAAGGTTCGCAAAGTCATCTGCCCATCATTGCCGAGGTAGATGACTTGAGTATGTTGATGCTGGTCTATTGCTCGTTGCAGTTCCTTTAACACATCGCTCGCCTCCGACAAGAACATTTGTTTGCATTATATACGAACATTAGTTCCTTTAACAAGACAAAAAAATACCCACTGATAAGTGGGAGATTGTTTTTTAAGGACTCTTTCCTTTGAAAAAGTTAAGTGATAAAATATCGACTGAACTAAGATCAAGTTGTCTTGCAATATCCTCAATTACATGCAGACCAGTTTGCTTTTGGTACTGATCATATCTTAGTCGGAATGTACCATCTAAAATTTCTTTGTGGAATGCCGCGTTTAAAAGAGGTATAATTTCATAGTAGATACTTATAATGGCCTCGTGAACATTTACAAATCCATGTTCATCTGGGCCACTTTTTTTATATGTTTTTTCATCATCGTATTTGCATTCAGAGAGTTTACCCAATTCAAAGTGGATTCTCATATGTTGATATTCCAAAGTTAGTTCTAATTTGTGGAAAGGTGAAGACATACTTATCATTGTCTGTGTTACTGGTTGATTAGCAATATTCCCACCCGAACCAGTAAAAGTTGAAGCCCCTCTATGAGACTCCCCAGAAAAACCTGCAACATCTAATAAAGAAAGTTCGTTCCCAAACGGATCTTTAATCGTTTTGCCTTTTTTTAGTATTAACCAATTAAAAAAATTATGGTCAAATTTATATTGGGGTAATTCTCGATAGTCAATGTGTCCCCACTCATGATCCTTTAAAAAAAGTTTTGATCTAACATTAGGTTCAAGGTATTCTGCTGTAGCCAGGACAGAATACACACGTCCTTCCATTTCAAAAAATAACGTTTCTATTTCTTTTTCTTTTACGCGTGCATGTTTCGGCATCAGTCTTCCATCTCTATCAAACCTTAAATCTCTAGGTCCATTTTGTAGTTCTAAAATTCCTTTTGCAAAAATATATTCTATTGGTTTGTTAGCTATTCGCGATTGACGAAAAGACTTGTCATACACTATCCAACGATGATTCAAAGTTTTCTCAATCGTTGGTACAGAGGATTGAAGAAGATCACCAATATGCTGAACGTAGTCTTTTTTGAGTTTATCTTGTACCTCTATTAAAGTTAATCTAGGATCAAGAGCCCATAATACCAGGCGGGTCCTTTTCACTAATATTGCCCCCTCAAGGAAAAATCTCTACTGTATGTTTCCCATCATGCACCTCAAATAAGGATTTAAATAGGAATCCAGCTCTTTTTTTTTCGAACATAATATTTGTGTATACCAGAACTTTCCTCTCTGGCGTTTTATTTATACCTCTTTTTGTACTCACTACAAATTCATAATTTTTCTCATGTGGAAAGGCAATACCAATTGAGAGACTTTTATTGATTTGTTCAGTAATATCAATAGAGAAACCATCAAGTTCATCAATTACTTCAATTAACTCCGCTTTGTTTTTTGCTATAAGTAACAGGTCATCTGAATTAGAAGTAACCTTTATATACAATTTCCCTCTCTTTATTAATAATCTCGCAAGTAATGAAAATATACTGACCCTTCGTTCTAATGTGAACCCAATTTTTATTGTCTTTTCTTTCTCTTGGCTTGAATCATGTAATTCAGTTTCATTCTTTTTTGTTTTATTATTGATTAGTTTAACTTCTAGCTTAACTGCCCTTCTAAAATGAAAAGCCCATGTTAAAAATAAATACATAAACATTGCCGACACAATCCAAATTGTTGAACTTATAGTATTGCTTGTCCAAGTTGAGCCTGCATATAAATGAGTGATACTGATTATTGATAGTTTTATTAATTCTAATGCTAAAGCAGGAAAAGAAGTTTTAAGGAGATTTATTGCAATAACCCCCCAGCCTCGTCTGGCAGCCTGTAGTCACTTAATACATAAAAATAGTATGCTTTTTCAAACCATTCATTTACATTAAAATCTCCTAAAATATATATTACGCCATTTTTTGAAATTTCGACCAGCTCAGCTACATTTTTATCAAAAAAAGTTAAAGATCTAATCTCACATTCATATTCATCCATTAATAGAGCTATTCTTTTTGCTGCCTTCAGGAATTCTCCACAACTGAACAAGCTTTTCAATTCATCTAGATCTTCTTCTTCAATATCTACATCAAAAGCAATGCTCTTAGGTACTAATCTGAACTTACTTGCATCTTTAATAACTTCAAGAAATGAGTCTTGTAATATAAAGATGTCCTTTAACCCCAAACTGGTAATTTGGTTAATATTATAGGACCTATCAGCTATTGACTCATCTAGGGCAACGATTTTTTTATCAGAGGTGAGGTGAATGGATCCGTACCACTCTGATGGCATGTTAATCATCGCCTTTTCAACCATTGAACTGTACAGAAAAAACTTCATCCTCCTCACCTCTCTCAATAGTGTCTTATTACCCAATTATATACCCAAATACTGGTTTTTAGTAACCTAAATTTACCCAAAGTGTAAATAAATCCACAGCAGATTTCTATCAAGAAGAAATCGTCCCTACAAGGATTTCTTCAACCACTCCATACTGCTGGTTGCATCATGTTAACTACCTCACATCCAGGGACACATTCCCATACGTTTCGCCTCTGATGACCCACAAAAGTTATTTTATGAGTCAGAACGCTCGTCCATACGGCAAGTACGTTCTCGTAAAAAACGATACAATCGGGTTACCAGCCACGACCATGCTTGCTTTCCTCCGACCATGGCGAAACCGTTTCTTATCCGTGCCGGCAAATACTCGTATCGGTTTATCAGCTCTTTTTCCTTGGTTTTCTTTTTGCGATTGTTTAAATTAGTAAAATTCACTATTATTTATATAAAAATGGAGGAATATGATGAAGGCAACGGGGGTTGTTAGAAAAGTCGATGAGCTGGGACGTATCGTGCTTCCGAAGGAGCTGCGTGACCTTTTTGATATTAACATCAAGGATCCACTGGAGATTTATGTTGATGATGAACGTATCATATTAAAGAAGTATGAACCGGCATGTGTATTCTGTGGTAATGCCTTGGATACTTTCCGCTTTAAAGAGAAACTGATCTGTTCATCCTGTGTTAGTGAAGCAAAAAATGAATCGCAATAATCAAAAAAAGCCCTCTTCGGACAAAAAATCCGAAGGAGGGCTTCACTATTGATGCGATATTTTATCGGTTGCACGGTCCAGAAGTGTAAACACCAGCCAGGGCAATTCTTCTAGAACACCTTTCGGGTCGTCTTTTAGTCTCTGTTTCCATTTATCTGGATCATTCAGAAGTACTTTGGCAGCAAGATTGTCTATTGCCTTCAAGCCAGCTTCGCGTTCCCAATCCTCTAATTTCAATGTTGGCGCTTCTTTATCCACAGAGTTGTCAGACTTATCAACATCATACTTGTATAGTTCGTATTTCTCAATTAAGCTGATCAGCTTCTGAGGATACGCTGGATCGGTAGCATACCCACCGTCTTTGATCTTCTGACAGGCGGTTTTATAATCTGCCCCCAGTACCCCATGATATCGAGTAGGCTTGTCTCTTGTGCCTTTGAGGATCAGAGCTGAGTGGTCAGCGATAGATTCGTCCCAGCTGTTATACTTTCTGAATTTGGCACTCGTTGCAATTGGAGTAGCTCCAACATACTCCGTTGTAGGCATGTTAACACTACCTGCAGTTCCCGTCCCTTTGATTCCAAATAGGTTATTGGCGTTGATAGTCAGTCCGCTTTTTCCCCAATTGCTTTCCAGGATCGCCTGAGCAATCGTCAGCGATGCAGGTACCTTTGTGCGACGCATGTCCTCTACAGCTGCTGGTGCGATCTTTGCGATAAATTCTTGCTGGGTCATTCGGCATCATCCTTTCTCTTTTCTGTCGTCTGCTTCCAAATCTGGTGCGTCAAACTAGCAATACCAGCAGCTAAAATACCTTGCACGACACTTTCAACCGTAAATGCCTGTAAAATGCCGCAGGCCAACACAACACCTGCCAGTGTAAGAGACCACGGAATCATCCAATCCTGTACTCGTGGAGTGCGCTTCAAAAAGTATCCGAGCACCAGGAGAACAACCACAATAATGAGTGCTTTGTCTGCCATATACTGCTGGGCCAATACTAATAGGTCTGATTGATTCAATGCCCTACACCACCTTTAATGAAATTCCAAATGAGAGCAACTGCACCGAGTGCGGTGCCAACGATCCACTTTTTGTCGTCCTTGTTCTGTTTCTTGTCTTCCTCGATTTTCTTCTCCAATTCATCCAGTTGCTTGCTGAGCTCATCTATTCGTTTGTGCGCTGCCTTCGTACTCTGCAAGGCTTCGATAGCCAACTTCTCTGTCTGCTCTAGCTTGCCGGACATGCTGGACAACTGCTTGATCTCCGTCTCGATCTTGCCGATTGCTACCAGAATCTCAGTAATCCCCTTTTGTAAGTCTTTGATTTCGTCCACGGTCCTTTTGCCCTCCTCACCCCCTCGGGGCAATAAAAATAGCCCCGATCGGTTCGAGGCTGGCTGTCAGTCTTGGTGAAAAAAACCCCCGGGATTACCCCCGAGGGCTGGTTGATGGAAATGATGATTACCCAATATATTTGCTTGTTATATTGGACACACCCGCTCGCTGCCCTCCATCAACAATCATCCGGAAATAATAGGTCCCGGAAGCGAAGGATGGTAATTTTGCAAATACTTCATCCGTTGTAGAGGTAATAGGGCTATCCACTTCCGCATCTTGCCATGTTTGTTGGTCTGTTGAATATTGAATTTTAGCCGAGGTAACCCCGGTTAGTTGAGAAAATGACAGAAGTACAAATACATCTCCCAGTTCATTTTTGGCGGTGCCATTAGCAACTAAGTCAGTAATCGGTTTTGAGCTATTCTCGACTTATCCCCTTCTGTACTTGAGGGTTTTCGTTCGAGCCTACACCGTGCGGGCGACTTTCATCGCACACGGCGTTCCATCAACGGAAAAGAAGGTTTTTACAACGGGCACCTTCATGTTAACCAAGCTGCACGCGTTGGGAACCTATCCAAAGTTAATTCATTTACAATGGGAGCCACGTCAGCAGCTCCCTATAGAAAAACGCCCTATCCATATGGACAAGGCGCTTAAGTTGTAGCTTGGATTGGTTCGATGTACGAACTTGTATCATCAAACTCCTGCTGTGTAATCCAGCCATTATTGAGACCAACAGCAAGTTGGCGTGTGCGGTTTTCCTCATCAGCGTAAGGATTTGCTGTGTAGTTCTTAGCTGCAAACTGCTTCACAGGTTCATGGTACTCTGTAGGGATACCACCAAAACCATCAGATGGGGTAAATCGTTGCATTCCGCTGATGAAAATGTTGTAAGCATAGTTTGACGTGCGGAAAGAGTAGACTGCCATTGTACATTCCCCCTATGGTTGATTTCCAAAGTAATACTCCATAAAACCCATCAAATCCGCATTGACCTGGACGACTTGTGCTTCAAGAGTTGCCTTTTCTGCTTTAAGTTGGCTAACCTCCCCGACAAGTTGGGATTTTTCTGCCTCTAGCCTTGCAATTTTTGCCTCTGGGGTTTCCTTTTGCTTCTGCCTAATTTCCATGATGCTCTTCACGTTTTGAACCTTTATACTCAATCGAACGCACCTCCATAGCCATCCACATGCACTCGTTGCGTAGCGGTTCCTTTGGCGACAGTTGCCCAAACACAGATAGCCCAGTCCTCTGCTGTTTTAGTAGTGTTTGTGAAGAGATAGCCGCGCCCACCACTGACTGCCCCTGTCGCATCTTCCCATGTTGCAACCTCATCCAAAAAATTGTTGGTAACCAGCACGCTTTCAATCTCAGAACCGGGTGGTAGGTATCGCTCAAGAGTGAACAGTACCCGTTCTGGCATGCCGTCTAACGTAAAGAGAGCGTCCACAGCAGGGTTATCGAAATTCAGCATGAACTCGATATGTGTTTCGGTACGAGTGAAGGTATAGGTCCTGGTTGATTTCAGCCCTTTGCTATCAATTGCCTCGACGATAAGGGAGTGTGCAACGCCCAAATCCAATCTGATCCATAAATCATGAGGAATCGTGACGGTCTCCTGTCGTCCGGCAACTCCAACAAAAGAATCAATGACTGTTCCGTTGACCTTTTCCGTGATTGTGAAGGTGTCAGTCTCAGGCTCTGTAACCGAGTATGTTTTCGACGGAGGTACTAGAATAGTCCCAAGATTTTCATTCGCCCCAGAGATAACGGGTGGTCGATTCCATACGACCTTGAACTTCCGAGTTTCCTCTACGCTCTTACCTTGCTTATCGTCTTCTGACCAAACTGTTAGGGTATGATCCACGTTTTCAGCCAAATCAACGCCTACTATGTCGATTGCACCGTCATAGAGCCGCTTATTGCTGAATGTAAGATTTTTAGAAAAAGAAAAAGGGTTGCCATTCGGAACCCTTGAATCAAGATTCTTGGCTGCCCCATTATTAATCTTGTATCTAACGGTTACTGAATCCCCAACATCTTGATCATTCGCAGTTCCCTTAACTGGAAGCGTGTTTCCTTCCGCCAATGTCTGATTATTGGCAGGCGATGTGAGTGACACTGTTGGCATGCTGTTAGTCTTTGGTTCAAGCAATAAAGCTGTACTATACGATGTTGTACTGGTTGACAAAGCAACTGTCATTTCTGCTTGTGACTGCGATCTTAAATTGTGTAAATAACGTTGCATCAAATGGAAAGACTTCGAATCAGTAGAAGTCGTCGAGAACTTAGAAGCATAACTGAGTGGAGAAGTAAAAGTCGCTCCTGCAAATACCGATGTCATCACAATAGCAAGTGTATTATCTACAGTGGAACTAATGCTCAAAGGGTACGATGTTGATTGGTTTGATGTAATGGCATTCTGTGAAGTCGCATGTACGCCTTTTACATTTCTAAACGCATAAGCTATTGATGCCGATTCGCCGACTGGGCTGTAGGTGAATACTGGATTGACTTCTCCACTTTGTGCATTTTTCTTATACACACGATAGGTAATACCGTTGCCTGTCGTTGAATGAGATAAGACCCATCCTGATGGTGCAGTTACAACCGATGTTGTATTGTTAATGTTTAAACATACAAGAAGTAAATCCCCTTCTTGTACACCAGTCGGTAATGAAACCGTCCTTGATGAACCATTTGTAATCCCAAGTGTTCCTGCCCCCACATACTCCACCTGTTTTTTGCCTGTTGTCGGGATTGAGTAGTCGACTTCTAAAACTGGTCGGTTTGCTACTGTGGGGTGATTAGCTGAACTAAATTGGATGTTTACACTGGTTGCTTCATTTGGAAGTTTGAATAACATCCCGTAGTTTTTTGCTCCGTTTACCCAATCTTGTACTAATGTTTTCACATCAAATTGATGTAACCCATTTGCTGTTGTAAAAGCAAGAGGCGTTGGTTGTGCTGTATCATAACTAGGAGCATTTGCCCATGTCGCACTTGTGTCCACCCAACTCGACGTTATTTTGTGAAGATTAACCGTACTTGCTGGGCCTGACTCTTTGTTCAATTTTAATACCGCGCTATTGATAATGGCGCCATTAGGTATCAACCCCAAATCGAACAATTGCAACGTCCTGTCAATGGTTGAACCGCCTTGAACCGCTAGGGTATTCTCTGTTGCATAGTTAGTTGTCGTATTGACGCTATTAATACGAGTGTCTTTTACTACTGAGTTTGCAGGTGATATCGCAACCAGGTTCCCTTTTGCGAGACCAAAAACACCTTCATCAGAACTTATTACCCCGCCTTTTCCATCGTCGGCAATAACTCTCCAGTAATACATGCCTACTGCCCATGCAGAGCTGATTCCCTTCTTGGACGTGGCGCTCCCTACACTGGCATTATAAGTGTTAGATGCTCCTGCTGATGTGCCTACCTGCAATGTATAGGTGAGTGCGTCACCATCAGGATCGCTACCAGACCATTGAAAGTTAATGTCCGTGCCTTGTTTGATAGTTTGATTATTTGCTGGTGACGTGAGAGTGACTATTGGGTCGCTATTCGGTTCGAGAACAAGCAATTGACTCGTTCCGCTATTTGTAGAAGCAGGCGTTGTCGTAACTTCACTCGTCGTTTGGTCTTTATCGCTGTGCATGTACCTGAATGACATTTGTGCAGTTCTTGTGTTCGTGTTGTCATAACCTTCTGCGTAGCTTAGCGGTGGAGTGAACGAAGTGTTACCAATGGTCGTATTAAAAAGAGCGAACACCGTTTTTTCCACAGCGACAGTCTTTGTGGCGGTAATAGGGACGAAAGACGTTGCCGAAAGGGCGCCTTGTCCATCGGCAGAAACAATCCCCTTAACGTTTCTGAATGCAGACATTTTCGCTAACATGTACGTAGCTGCACTAACGTTAACTACAGGGTTTGATTCGCTTCCGCTATGTGTTTTTGTTGCTAAAACAGCTTTTACTGTGGTTGATAGATTAGTCGTCAAGACAACATTCCAACCAGGAGGAAAAGTAACGTTAGCGGATTGATTTCCGACCAACAGGTTAATAACTAACAAATCTCCTGATATTGCGCCTGCCTGCATCGGAACCGAGATAGATGTATCAGAAGCAACGTAAGCTGGCGAAAAGTTGTTAGAAATGACTTCGATCTGTTTTTTGCCTGTTGTCGGGATTGAGTAGATGATGGTCAACATTGGGTTTTTTCCTGCATTCTCAAAACTTTGGAAGTGCCTCAAGGTGTTCAACGTGATTTCGTCATCAGCTTTCAGCATCAATCCATAGTTGGTTTCTCCATTTACCCATCGTTGCACCAAGTTTTTAATGTCCACCGACACATCCACATTACCATAACCGACCGAAACAAAAGACGCGGAAGGTGTTTCCTCAAAAGATGGCTGAGTATTCCAGTTAGTTGAATCCGTAAAACTCTGGGTTAACTTATGGACATTTACCGTTTTTGAAGTAGCCCCGTCAGTTTGAAAAAATGTCAGGTTGGCACTATCAATTACGACGTCATTAGGAATCATCCCAAGGTCAAAAAATAACAACGCTCTAGTTATTGCATTGGATGTCGTGCCCACCCCTACGACAAGCGAGGTGCTTGCGCTGTAATTCTGTGTAGGCAAATCCTTCTGGATGGACGTGTCCCTTACTACCGTATTCGTTTTCGCTAAAGTATAACCCGGCATGTTCCTCCCCCTCCCCTAACCTTCTGCAAATGGCCGTTAGTTCGACGGGTTCCTATTTCTTCCAATCGTTACACCTCCAACCGACTCTGCGCCTCATTGTAGTAGCCCCTAATTACTTTGATTCCGTCTATCGTGGAAAGATCGTCCTTGAAGTGGTTATACAGAAAGTTCTCCGGCAACGTGCTTTCCAGCACATTCATACGCGTCTTCAGATTGGAGACGTCAGCGGTCAAAATAGCAATGGCAACATGAGCATCCTCAATGCCGCGTTCCCAACGGTTAATGTCATGCTCGGTTACATCATCATCGTATCCCCAATCCGTTTTTGCATCATAGGACATTAAGAGGTCTCTCCTTTCACGGTAAACTCAAAGCGAAATTCAAGAATCTGGCTATCAGGAACGTCCATATTTGCAGTGCGCCGTGTGATAAGACCACCGTTTTCATCAAGAAGCTTTACTGATGTTACCTTGGCAATTCCATTCACCATATTAGTGATCACGTTCACACCAGCTCCACTCTGTTCAACCTTCCGAATTCCAACTGGCTGATCGTTTACTATCAGACTTGATATTCGCTGACGTAGGTCACCTGCAACTCTCTCTAAATAGGCTTGGTCCATCAAAGCTTCACCTCACTTTGGTACTTCATAGGCTTCATCCCTACTCGGAATTCGCTTACTTTGTGATATCGTCTCGAAGTCATAAAGACTTGTTCATCAAAACTAATGGCTGCCTCACTTCCCAAAGAAGGTGCAAATGATAGGTGCTTCGGCTTCATCTCCTGAGCAACAGAAGACATACCTGCTAAATCCGTCAGATCATTCAAACCGACTTCAATGGAGAATCGCTTTTCCCGACCGTATTCCACAATCTTGGCTTTTTGTGATCGTGTGAATTCTGCTAGTAACCTTTCCATTTCTTTTGGTGTTACAACCGGTGGTGTACCCATTCGGGATAATACTCGCGCCCTTCTTTGCTCAATCGGAGTTGCTTCTGGAACAGCAGCGAGTTTCATATCTGTTTCCCATTGCTGGATACCCCAGGTAGCAAGTCGCGGGTTGCCTTGTTGTATGACATCCAAACCAAATGCTACCAAACCATCCGATTCGCTTTCTATAGCTCCAAAGATGCCCTTTGCAATCTTGGAATTTTTGTAGTACGGAGGCATAAGGTTGATTAGACGCTGGCTCATGTCATCACCTCAAGAGTAACCGCTCCCAGCACTGGGACTTCATCTGGTCCAAACGTACTGTTTACCGCTTCACCATTGATTGTGAGATTGCTGTAATCTTCCACACCTTTTGTACCTAGAAGTAATGCCCCTGTCTTTGTCCAAACAATAGGTCGAGTTGTATCATCCGCGTCTGTTGATTCCAGCAAATCTGAGAGATATTCACCTAAGGCTGTCTTGTAAGCCGGTGTCACATCCTCCAATTCGAAATTCTTGAGTAATTTCACCTTTGAATAAAAATCAAATGACTTTGGAGTAGCTGCCATCACGAATATACCGTCGTCTCCTGGCCCAAGCGGTCTCTGGGAGAGGATGTGTGCCCTTGTCGCTGCTACGATCGTGGAGTCTGGTGGTTGGCCATTCTGTCCAAGTAACACAACTCGAACAGTATTAGGCCCGTCCAAGTTTTCAAAAGCGCGCGCTTCGGTTACTCCTGATACTTCCAATGCCCATTCAATGTAATGGGCTGCATTACCCGAGGTAGCCCTCCGCCGCACTTTCTGCCAGTAACGATTTCGAAGATCTGCATCTGTTTCTTTATCTGTACCGCCTTCCAGGTCGGCCAACAATTCCACCGATTGCAGCCCGTTGATCGTGCTGACAGGCAAAAGCTTTGTGCCTGCTTTCAAATTGCCTTGTTGACCCGCCTCCTCGGCAACTAACAACCCAAGTCCGTTACCAAGTCCGTCCAGTCTCACATCTTCTGGTACAACAAAAAACATAGGGGAAGTTCCCTCTGTCATGAAACGGGTACCTGCTCGGATGATATCAACTGACAAACCAACCAGTTTTAATTGTGGGGTCGGGAGCTTCGCCAAAGTAGCTAATTTCCTTACGATCCCCTGCGTACTTACCGCAAGGTCCAGATTGTCACCATCCGCAAATTCCACCCAAAGGGCATAATATAGAGCCAAAACAAATTGATAGGCTTCTGCAATTTCCATCGATGTCGGCTTTAGGAAATCGTAAGGAATGCTGCCCTCGTCAACATTCATGGGCCCTGTAATCCCTAGATACCTGTTAATCAACCTATTATAAATTTCCTCTTCCGTAGGGATCTGGATCATTCGACTATCACCTCCTGTGGGAAGGCTCCGTCTTCTGTAACAAGCAAGTAATCGATTTTCAATGAGGCTCCATTCCACTTAAATGCAAAGTTTTCGCAACGCTCGATGCCATATAGATACTCCACAGCTTCCCGAACAAGACGTTGAGCTTCTGCTTGTTTCCATTCCCGGGTACCGTCTTCTCTGATCAGCTCCTTGAGCTCATTCCCATACACCGACGTATAAATCGGGAACGTATAGCGGTCAGTGCTTAGCGCCTTCTGTGCGTTTTGTTGGACTGCTTCTGGACCATCTAACACTATTGGCTTTCCAGATGCCTGAAGAGGAAACTCTCCCTTCTCTATATCAAAAGCATACGTTCGTAACGAAGTCGTCTCTGAGGCAGCCGACTGTTCGATCGGTTCAACTTGATTCATGATTTCCGGAAAGATACTCATGCTTTTCTCACCCGATCCACGATGACATATTGAGAATTAACAGAAGCCACTACAATGCGATCTCCAGCTTTGAGCACGTCTTCCAACTGCATTTCAACGTATGCCAATTTTCTGTATAGGTCACCGTCCGAATCGCTATCCTTCGGAAACGGTACCGTATCACCCACGTCGCGCTCCACATCCTGTTCGTGTGTGATCGTCGCAATCCGCTTGTGCCTGGTTATCCCCTCAGCGACAAACAAAAAATCCTTACCAAAAGGAACAGTCATCCCGTCGATAAGGATTGATAATTCTGGCTCAGGGGTCTGAACTGTTGCAAACTCCAGACGTACCTCTTTTTTCACGTCTTCTTTCTTCAGAGTGCTATTACTTTGCTGGCTCCCGAACACCATCGCCAGCTTTTGAAACCCATTCACGCCCCGTTCACCTCCATCTGCAACTGCAGTTTCATTTCGTGGTAACCAGGTCTGATCGTGTGACTGTCTCCCCAAACAGTGTACGTTCCCTGCAGTCCGGTAATCTCCTCGAAGACCTCTACTCGATTACCTGCAATGACATCGTCTATCCCAAGACCGTTTACCGAAGCCTCGTCCTTGACTTTGCTTAAGTTTTGCAGTTCCTGTTTACCCAAAGCAACCGCGCTACCTTTCTGCTTGTCTCTCATCTCAATAACCTTAACCATCCGTCCGTATCGCTTGATATTTGTTTGATCCACTTCCTCATGAAGGATAGCAGCAGATTCGTTGTCACTACCGACCACTCTCACAACGGTGCGCATGTTGGCGATCGATCGTTTCCTGCTAGCCTCCAGAAGATTACTTCCCTGTTGTATTTTCCACTGCACGGTTTGGCCGCGCTGGGTACCTACATACACCTTGCCTTGTTCAATCCAACACCAGTATCGTATCCCAGTTGCTTGGTACACCTGATTGAGAATGTCCACCACCGCATCCCAGACACTCTTTCCACGTATTATCTGTTTTTCAACGGATGGCATCCGTCCGATACCACCTATTTGAATACCATGTTGCTGAAAGATCCGGGTTATGAGCCGATCAGCTGCTTCTCCAGTCGAAACTACAACGACATCATTGTTAAGCAGGTAGAAGCCGAAGTCATAGGCTACAGGGTTAATATCACCTTTGGTGGTTTTCCCTAGATCAACTACCATGCCAGTGAAAAGAGAACGAGGTGACCCACTAAACAGAGATATCAGCTCCATGAGATCACCCTCTTCTACGTTGACGTCTGGCCAGAAGCGATCACGACCTTTATTTGTCTTCACTGCAAGCGTACGCTTTGCTTCTTGCCTGCTACCTGACCATGTTGCTTCTGTGAATGGCATTCGAATAGCCTGTTTCCCAGGCTTTTGAATGCGTATTTCGTACTGATACCTGGGCTGCATGGTGTACACCTCACATTTACTGCAGTTTGTTTAATTGTGGTTTCCCGCGTGATAGATATTTTTCGACCAGCTTTTCCTTGTCTTTGTCCTTTTTCTTTTTGGTGGATGAGACATTCGCTGATTGGGTATCTGGCCTCTTCCCTTTTCCAGTCGTTTGAAACTGGATATTCACCTTGGTACTTTCAAGGGTTACAAAACGATATTCCTTTAGCGTCAAACTGAATTCAACATCAAACCCGTCCCAATCGTATGGGAAATCCCGAATGGTTACTGGTGTGTTGATAGAACTCCCAGTAACTGTGAACCGGATGGGGTATCCAGTGTTCTTCCACCTTTTAATGGTCGCGATAAACTCCTCTGGCGAGGGAAAACCATCATAATCACAAATGCCAGAGTCGTATTGTTCCGGCCAAACCGTAGAGAATGAATACTCTTCCAGAGTTGGATCACCGATAATCGTCGCCTCACCGATTCCTACCAGTTCAATGTCTGTGTATTGATGCCCAACCTTTACAGATATCTTTGGCGGCAGGATGGGTAGCCGTAGCTTTTCCGCATTGTTGTTCCAGGTCAACCAGAACTCCAGATGCTTGAATTTCATCTCCCTACCTCCAATAAAAAAGACGCCCTACGTTTGTAGAGCGCCTCCCTATTTACTTAAACTTCACTGCGGTGCCATAAGCAACATGTACGGCTCCGCTATACTGATATCTAAAACAGATAACTGCGTCTGCACCTTGCTCTTTGGCTTTCAGCGCAAGCATATTAACAAAAACGTCCAAGTCACTTGTTATCTTTGCAGATGAGACTGATACGGTTCCAATTGGCTCATAGTCCCGTTCCAGCTTATCAGATGTTATTACGAGCATATCAACCTTTGACTCAGAATCCTTTTTTCCACCGAAGATCCCCACTGCAATACACCTCCTTCTATGAAGATGTATTCTATGGACAGGAAGGCTTTACCTTCTACTCAAGAACAACCGTTCCAGTCCCAGCAAATATATGTCCCGTTTTTTCTGCGACGATTTCTGCAATTTTTTCAGCTAGTTTCTCCACTTCGTCAGGATCGCTAACATTCCCACCTTGAACAATTACCTGAATCGTTTGTTGAAGTTCAATGAAAGTATCGCTAGAAGACTGTCCATTGGAAAACGACTGTTCTGCTCTAGACGATGCAAGAGAAGGAGTATAGCTTGGAACCTGGCTAAACGCACTATCCATAGCTGCAGCTAATGAATCTCCTGAAGCTTCCACACCAATTGCCATTGTTTCTGGAATTGCCATACCACTATCAGTCAAACGAGAGAACGGCCCCAAATCAGCATCAGAATGAGGGAGAAATTGATCGGCCCATTCGAAAACACTGGAAAGAGCATCAGCTACCTTGTCCTTCACCGATAGTATCCCATCAACTATTGTACTGATGATCTTTTGTCCACTACTAAAAAGACCACTGATCCATCCATCAAACCATCCGTCAATCGTGGTAAAGGCATTGAAGAACGTGGCCTTTATCGTTTCCCACCCCCCTGACCAGTCTCCCGTTAGAAACTGGATGAACCCAGTGAAGAGCCCTTTCCAAAACTCAATCACCATACCAAAGTAGGCAGAAAGCCCATTCCAGGTGGCAATCCCCATTGATTCGACCCATTCCCACCCTGCTACCAAATAGGCGCTGACCATGTCCCAGTTTTCATAAAGCCACCAGCCTACTGCTATTAATGCAAGAACAGCCGCGACGACTAATAGGATGGGCCATAAAGCCGCTAAAGATGACAAACCAAATCCGCTCATAGCAGTGGTCATTACACGCAACCCAACTGTGATCGGAGTCCAAAGCCCTGCGAGTAAAACAATTGGCCCAATTACCATTCCTAATGCGGCTACCAACATCATAAAGGAAACAGCCACCTTTGTAATAAACGGATGCTCCTTAGTGAAATTGCCAATCCCTTTGGCAATCATAGCTAGAAAGCTAACGATAGGTTTTGCAACGTCAAGAACAGACTCTCCAACCGGCTCAAATGCCAGTTGCATTTCGTTTGCCATCGCCCGCCACGCATTTGTTACTTGACCGACTATTTCACTCGTTTTCCCAGCGAAACCCTCAAGTGGGCCAGCATCAAGCATTGCTAGTAGTGCATCACGGCCCACATCTTCATATTGCGTGCCGAAAACATTAGATAGAACATCGTCTTGTACCTTCTGATCTTCAATGGAAGCTATCCCGGCAGTGATTGCCATTATGGCTTGCTCCGCTTCCTTACCACCAGCTTTTATCTGGTCGAGCATCTTGAACATCTTGTCTTCCCCGAATATTCCTTCTAGTGCTCCTAAAGCATTTTCATCAAGAGCCTTATTCAAACGAATACCGAATGACTCTTTGAAAGCATCTCCTAACTTATCAAAGTTGAACGCCTTGTCAGCCCCCGCTACAAACATCCCCATCATTCGTTCGGCGCTGATCCCCGCCTCTTTGAATTGCGGTGAGTATTCCCAGATTGTATCGAGTAGATCATCTGCTTTATCTCCCACCTGCTGGTAGGCAGCCGTGATCATATCCAATCCTTTTATCGGATCAGTAGCCCATTGACCTTGCATCATGTCGAGAGCTTTGGCAATTCCATCTTGATCAAGTTTTCCAAACGATGCCTTTTCAAGAGCAAGGGCACCCTCGCCAACCTTACCTATCTGCTCATCTGTACCTTCAAGTAGTTGGCGAAGTCGTCCATATGCTTCCGCAGCCTCCAATGGCGTTTCTACGAAACCTGATGTGAACAGGCCTTTCACACTTTCCGACATGCTCATCATCTCTTGATCAGTTGCACCCACATTCGCTTGAAGAATGCCAAGCGCCTGATCCATTCCATATGCGGACACTGCGGCAGTCGATAAACCAGCAGTAACGACTGCTCCTCCTGCGGTTGCTAGTCCCCCAATTTCTTCAAGGTGTCCTGCAACCTTATCGACATGGTCGAGAGACTCCGCAGCTTCTTCTCCAGCCTTTGCCGCGTCTCTTAGGGCTTTTTCTAAGCGACCGATCTTTGTACTGTCCACTGTATCAACCGCTTGGTCAACCTGATCCATTCGTTTTACTGCTCTAGCTGCCTCATCTTGGACATCGGAGAAAGCATCCGACAAATCTACAATGGGAATATGATCAAGGTGATCAAGCGCCTGCTCAAATTCGGATGCCGCATCCTCCACCTCATCCAAGGAATCCAAGACACTCCCGAGATATTTCATGATGGAGGAGAGCTGCTTGGACATTCTATCCTGAAACGCAAGTGTTGTAGTCATTGCCATACGCTATCTCCTCCTCCCTTTACCTCGTCGACCTTTCGCCCTTTCCATCTTCTTTGCCTGATCAGCCTTCTTCTCGATCTCCAAAGCAGTCGATACCAGCACGAATTGCTTTTCACGTTCAGGAAGGCATAGTATTTCGGACGGCAGCCTGTTTTTCTCTTGCCAAATGTAAGAAAAGAGAGCCAACTCTGGGCTCTCTTTTATGAGTTTTTTACCTCTTCCTCAGCCTCCTCGTCTTCTGCGAAGTCGCTGATTGCGGCAATGGCATCATACAACGAATCAATTTCGTTTGGTCGGAACATACATGGCACGACATCAACAGCTGCAACTTTATCGAACTTCGCCAGCACCTGCTGGGAATCAATTCGGAAGTTAGTACGATCCGTGTCAATTCCAGCAATAATGATTTCTGCTTTATAACGAAGATCATCAAAATCTACTTTGCGCTCTGCCTTACTCTTCTTCCCCGTTACAGATACTTTGATCGCGCTTTTACGTGATTTGTAGTACACATCACCTGGAACAGAGCGAATGGGAAGTTTGACTTTGTTACGCTTCCACTCCCAATCCCCTTTCTCTTCTGCTTGAGTGTTCATTCCCAAAAATTCTTCCATAGTTAAAAATTCACTCATGACATTTCCTCCTTATGGGGTATCCCCTAATTAAATGAATTCGTAATCATCAACCGTGCCTTCAAGAGGGGTATCCTCGTCAATCTCTCCGTGCGCCCATTTGGCAAGCGCCAGCGAATCTGGAGAGAACCCTTTTACTGCCACACGGTATTTCCCGGCAACCGGATCGTCCAAGGCCCCGATGAAATTGACCTTCTTCTCGGGATTGGCCGACAATTCTTGAATCAACTTTTGCACATTGGATGTCCGCTCAAACGTGGCGGTCATACTCACGGAAGAACTTACAACCCGGTGCCCCTTTCGAAGTCTCCCGGCTCGTTTGCTCTCTGCCTTGTCAAACTCTTCGTTGAGCTCAAACCCAATGCACTCGTCCAGTTCGTTACCATTTCGATCGAAAAAATGACCATGGGTACCAGAATACGTTTCTGCCATGCTATATCACCTCACTTCGCTTTGTTGTAGGTATAAATCTTCTCGAGAGCGTCTTGGTGTTTGAAGCCTGCAATGAAATGCCCAGCATTACGGGCAGGCGTATACACCGGATCTTCCCCGTGATACTCTGGATCCTCGATGTATTCGTAATTCGAAGCAATCACTTCAATCGTAGCCAATGGTCTGAACACTTCATCCTTCATCATTTGGCAGAAAGCCGCCCGTCGTGCTGGGCTGTTACTGTTTGGTTGCTGCCTGATCCACTCCTTGCCTGCCTGTTCCTCTGCGTACATGATAGAGAGCATCGTATCGGCTACACGAATCTTGCCAAACTCTTTCGACTGATCTACCCCTGGAACCGTCAGAGTGTTCACCGGCTCCTGGATGATCACAAGACCGTTATCCATGTTGAGCATGAGGGTTCCTGCTTCTACAAGTTCAGTCAGGTCGGTGTCCTCATCCCATTCCTTTGTTAATGAGTCAAACGGAGTAATAAAGAGTGCCATCGTGTAGTTAAGCGGCAATGCTGCCATTAAAGCACCAATGTAGACCGCTTTTTTGGCACTTGGATACGACTTTCCTTTCCATGTGAAGCCACTGCCGCAGTTGACCACCGCCATGTTATTGGCATCCTTACTCGCCTGCATAATAGCTGATTTATTTTGATCTCTGGTTGAATCGCCGCCAAAAACAAATCTCACATAATTGCCCAACTGATACTGCTGGTCGGTCCAATCTTGCGCAGCTGCGTTCAATCCCGGATCAGCAATACCAAGAGTAAATACCCCGAATTTGCCCTTTTGACCGTTCAGCGCGTTTTGATATGCCGTATACTTCGTGGCCTCTACGCTTGTACCACTGTCGCCGCCCATCAGGTTTGTTCCTGCCGTAGGTGAAGGTAGTTCATCCGCCAGTTTCTCCCACCCAATAAAATCGCTGCTCGTTGACACGCTGACGAGTTCATCATTTGTGGCGAAAGTATGTGTCTCTACGAGTACCGAATCAAAATAAGTGAGGGCATCAAGCTTGGTATCATCCAAGATATTCGGCTGGATGACCACTTTTAGACGATCGCCGTCTTTGCCTTTACACTTGGCCGTGCCTTTAAGCACGTCTGTTTCACCGTTTTTCAACAGTGCGCTGGCTGCTTTTGCACTGTCACCAGCCACACGGTAAAGAAGAACTTCGATGGGCTGCGGATCAGTTGCCCAAATCAGGTCGAAGTCCTCCACCTTACCGAATTTTTTCTCAGCAGATGTTTTATTTCGAACGGTGACAAAATCACCGATCGGGCCCCAATCTGCAACAATTGGCATCGCAAACTTTCCTCGTAGTCCAAGTGTTGTCTGCTCTTCGATGAACGATTTGAGGAAAGAGTAAGGACCGGAAAGTACCTTCTCTTCCCCTGGTTGATATTGTCCTGCCATTTACTTCACCTTCCTTTCCTTAAACTTCTTCACGTGTTCCTCAGCTTCTGCGACAGAAAGTTCTGCTGGAGCATCAAAAAAGGCCGCAATTGCTTCAGTCCGATTCAATTCGAACTTTTGCGCTGCCACCTTCAAAATCTGCTCTTTGCTGTACTTTACAACCGGCTGATTTATACCATCGGACGTTCCTTCTTTACGAGCCATTTGGCTTTCCCCCTCTCTCTAACGTTGAATCAAATCGAGTATGAATCTCCTCCAGAGGATCGTATACAATAGGCGTATACAGGATATAAGCCGTATATTTCAACTCGAATGATCGGTCCAAATTATCCGGTTTGCTCATGGTCAAACGACACTCTCGCAGGTGACCTTTCTGCTGCCTATCAGAACCGTAGAGTGGAAGAATCCATCGACGATCCGCAAGGTTCTGCCTGATGACCATAGATAGAGTCGTGAGTTGCTCTGCATCCTTTGCCATCAGAACAAAATTCATAGTCCCTTTTTCGCGATACGCATCTGCGCGCCGTGGTTCTGGAATACGAAAGGGCTCCTCAACAAACCATATGGGTCGTTTAAAGTCCTTGGGTACTAAAAGGTTCTCTGTTCGGATTCCCGTCAGGGAAAACAACCAGTGTCGAACTGACAACACATCATCGCCCATCAGGGAATAACCTCCTTGCCAAATCGTCTAGTTCCTCTTTTACCAACTCGTCCATAATCGACTCCACTTCAGCTTCTGATCTTGCGAGATAATGAACACCGGGAATCCGCTTGCCTTTCAGTATCATTCCGCCAGGATGATCAGGGACATAGATAAACTTTTCCTTGTCCCAATAACCCGGCACAAACTGTCCCTTACGCTGCGTGAAGCCCTCTTCTACGTAACGTGCATATGACAGGCTGGTACCGATTGTAATTTCGGCACGTAACCCGTTTAACACAAAATCAAAAACGTTCTCTTTGTGACCAAGCATCAGTGAAGCACGAAGAAGGCCGTCACGTGACGGCACTCTATCTTGTGCTCCCCTTAAAACCTGCAATCCAGCAGCACGAGCCACCCGATCCATAGAAACTTGTACTTCTCGTTTGGACTGTTTATTCAAGCGTTTGTACTGACGTTCCAGGTCTTTCTTGTTCACCTTAGCCATCAGATTTCAGGTTCCTCTCCAGTTACCGGGTCAATCTTTGTAATGACTACTTCGTAATGGTGAAGGTTTTCGGCACCATACACAGGATAGGGAAGACTGACTTTATACAGGTTCCCAGCAAACTCCGGTTGTTCGATCTTGATGCGCAGCCCCGCCTTCAAATCAGAGTGAAGTGTGTGCATCAAGAAGTCCTGAGGCGTCGCCTGCCGCCCAGTAAGCTGTTGAATGCGTCCAGGGGAACCAGATACCCTGCAAGGCACTCCTTGAGCAACTGGGAGCCATTCTAAGCGATCTTTTCCCCCTGTGAATGGGTCAGCATCCCCCCCTACATCCAGAAGGGTAAATGTGTGGCACAGGAGCCGCTTGTATTCGCTCAAATCATCCACAGCTTCTGTCCCCTGTTCGTCCTGTATTTTTTCAGGATCGTCTCCACCTTCGGGTCATTGCTCACGTAGGAAAACGACTCTTGGTAGTCCCCTTGCTTCGTGCTGCTCAGCCTACGGTCTTGCGCCATGTCTTTGACGATCATGGCGACAGCAAGCTTTAATTCACCAGGGACAGGATCGGGAATCGTCACCTGTCCCTCTACGAAAATATTTGCCCGCAATACTACCGCGTCAAGGCGTGGCCCATCCCAAGTGGTGAATTCCGGATAAAACCCGATCAGCTCACTACTTGTCAGAATCGCCATTTGTTGTCACCGGCGGTTTTTCTGTATCTGGGGATGGGTCATCTTCAACCTTGTACCCGTGCTGCGCATAAATCACCTGAAACGCTTTTCGCGTCACTTTCAGCTTTTCTTTCCCCTTGCTGATTACGAGGATGTCGCTTGCTTTACTCATGGCTCAACACTTCCTTTCATGAAAATCTATTAAGAGACAAATCCGGTTGGACGCAGCACGCCAAATGCACTTTCTTTTACCACCAAGAATGCCACTTGGAAAGTCGCCTTCAAGGCAACCATGTCCTGCTCAGCAAGAGAAAGAGGCTTACCATCCGCAGCATTCACGCTTTGCAATGTAGCCTCTTTCAAGATTTCGTATTCGATTTGTTGCAGAATACCGACTTTCGCCTTTTTAAAGTCACCGGCGATCAGATCCGCTTTCGTTTTGTCCCATGCTCCATTACGGCAGTACTCAATCGGCAAGGCGTAAAGGGAGTCTTCGGAAACCCCATCACGCACGGATGTCAGGTAGAGCGGATCACCTTGGCTGTTTTTCAGACCGCGCAAAGATGATTTCAAACCAAAGTGGGCGCCAAAAGCACGCGGCTCTTGGTCATCAGCTTCAATCAATGCCATGACGCTATTTACGTCATCTGCAAGATTCTGTCCTGCCACGGATCCACGTGTGAAGCTGTTGCCAGAGTTAACTGCAGCAGTCAGGATGTTGCTCGCAAACGGCGAAGCTGTTCCGAGGAATGCAGCTGCATCCAGTTTTGTATAGAAAGCCTCTGCAATGTAAGGCTTTAATTCTTCGAATACATCCACACGGGATCGGTTAAGAGCTTCCTTCGACATAGGTACGATTACTGCCAGTTTCTTGGCGTTGAGCGTAACTTGTGCCCAGGTGGCTTTGGAAGTTTGGATGCGCTCGCCTTCACCAACCCAGTAGGCACCAGGTCCGTCCAACAGAACAGGAATCTTCTTGGTCGCCGTGGTCATTGGCTCCAGTTCAGCAAGCTTTAAAATAGCTGAACCGCGGACTACATCCTTCACAATTTCCTGAGAAGTTTCTTCCGGAATCAATCCGGTCAGTTCGCTACTGAGCATTGCTCCTTCTGCAAATTTTTGAAGGTCGAATGTGAAAGCAGAAAGCAGTGCCATAACAGTAGATTCATTATCTTTTTTCATCATGAGAATATTCCTCCTTAGATTCGCTGCATTTTGCGCAGGTCTGAAATATTTGGGATCGTGCTTTTTTGATTGGTAGGCGGCTTGGCCGCTGGAGTATTTCCGCGCGGTGTACCGTCGCTTTTCAACCATGGCTTTGCTGTAATCAACTCTGTGACGTGCTTTTCAATATTCTTGATCTTGCCCGCCTCCGTCACCTCAACCTTTGTCAGATCAACCAGGCGAATAGCGTCAGGAAGCTTGTCCGCATCAATTCCTTGATTGATTGCTTCTGTAATGAAGGCATTTTCGATGCGCAGACTTTGAATGGTACCGTTAGCTGTTTTCAAGTCGGTTTCCCGTTCAGACAATTTCTGTTCCGCAGTCTTCTGGGCTTCCAATTGTTGTTTATGAGTATCAACAATTCCCTTCAAGTCGTCAGCTTTTTCAATGCCTAAGCCTTTGAGGAAGTCACTTACAGCTCCTTGCAGAGCAGCATCGTAGTCTTGCCGCGATGTAAATGATACTGCCGCCTGATTACCCTCCCCTCCTTTTGAATCAGAACCCGTATTTTGTTGGTTCCCACCGTTCGAATTAGAAGAGTCTGAGGCGTTACTCTGGCCTCCCCCGCCTTGACCAGTTCCATCTTGTCCGCTGTCTCCACCCCCTTCATTAAATCGTTGCAAGCGAAATAACCATTGAGACTTTTTCATTTCGTTTCTTCTCCTTCCTCGGATTGAATTTCTAAAGACACATGCTCGGGATATTGCTGTGCAATCGCTTGAATCCCAAGCAACGCAGTCTGCATGATGGTAGAAACACCGGCGCAGACGATATCCTTTCCATGCGCGGCATAATTTGCATGGCCAACCGCGTGAATTTTCATCTCACCATTGTCTAGGTACGCTTGAATCCTGATCACATCGACCTCGCCTCCTTTCAGGGCAATAAAAAGACACCTCGCATTTTCAGGTGTTATGCTATGCCGCTATTCCTTTTTGCTTCGCCCATTCTCCATAAGTACGGGCTGCTGTGTAGCCTCGCTCGTTATCTATGCGATATGAGCGCTCACGATCCAATTTCTCCAGAACACTCGACTTCATGACAGGCCGCCAGTAGGATCGGCAATTCGGGTGGTTCGGAATTCTCTCGCCATCGCGCCCAGGGTTATCGGCCGTATCGTAATCCAATGAGTACCGTTTCCCGTCCAGCTTGCGGCACTGTGAAGAAGTCCGCTTGTCCAACGTGGCACAAAACTCTTTTTCGCTCACGATATCGGCGTTGGCTTGGTAGGCCATTGTTTGCCCCTGTGCCGCCGCCCGGTTTAGTTCTGTCCGGGCAAGACGAAGTGCGCTCGACCAGCTCTCTGATGTTCGTTTGGTGATTTCCCTTGCTGTCCGGGATACGCCCCAACCTTGAACAGCACCCTGCGTGATCACATCCTCCATGGCAGCCGCCAGCAGATCGGTACGCAACCGAATTCGCTTGGAAAAATGTCTGCCTTGCCATGGTCGCTCCGCTGCAGCAAGCACCATACTGGAATTGAGTTGTGGAAGCCTAACTCCTATTTGCAAATCCTGTTCCAGAAAATAGAGATGATGATAAACGCTGAGCTTGTACTCATCGCCCCATGTGATACGTAGCTGCTGTTCTTCTTCTACGCGAAGAGCATGGAGAATCGTTTTAACGGTTGCCATAACCTGATCCAGCCTTGAAGCATTGTAGATCAAAGACACTAAGTCCTCGCCACTATCCGCATAACGAGCATAGAGGTCGGTGATTTCTTGCACGATGTTCTTATTTGCCTTGGTAAACAGCTTTCTTAATTTGGCCCCGTGCTTCGTGATACGCGTTTCCAGTTCCTCTTGGTACCGTTCCTCTCTGCTCATGCTGCGTCACCTTCTAGAGGCTCTCCGTCTGCGGGTGTTGAGTCATCTTCTGACGGCTCCTCGGTTTCCATTGCGTCCGGGTCCAACATCCTCATTCTACGCTCGGTTTCCTCGTCTTGCTCTTCCAGTAGCTTTTCACGGGATGCCCGTGGATCATCTACAAACGGCAGCAGCGCCAACCTTTCCTCATAAGACAACTGACCAACCAGCTTGGTTACAATATCCACCATCTCCACCAGGTTGACTGGCATATTCTTACTGAATTTCACATCAACAGCTTGGTAATCCCACTGCTTTTTATACTTGGCATTCAGCATTCCTGTCAGAATCCGAATACGATTTCGAAATCCTTTGCCGTACTGACGCATCTTGATGCCCGCCTTAATATCAGCGTGATAAAAGATGATCTTCAACGCGATGCCAGACGGAGCCGTCCCAACCTGATCTGGCCGAAGATGTGGAGTACCAGTTTGATCAAGCAGCGATTCAATCAGACGGTTGATGGTGTTCTCTTCGTGCTGGTCTTGTAGATCCCAGGTGATTGGCACTGCCTTCCCGCCAATAAGAATCTGCGAGGTAGCCCACATTTTCGCGAGGTATTCCTTTTTCCGCTCCACATCAGTGATCAGGTTTCCTTCCGGATCGTAAAGGATCAGCTCATCCAGATCGAGATCTTCAAAGAGCACCTTCGGATTCTTGAAATACTCCTGCACATCTACCTTGCCGGTGACAGCCTTGTTAATCGCGTCCATCAGAGGCTTCAAATCGGACAAGTCGCCCATACCCTCAAACATCCCGTCATCGCGATTCTGTTGGTGTTTCCGTCGCCGATTTACGTAATGCGTCCATGGGACAATTGGCTTTTGCTGCAACCTACCGTCCTGATCTTTTACATGAACGGTGATGTTGTGTAATACAGGATTCTTTTCTCTGCTTGTATCTAGAACGAGCACTGATCCTTCCTGACGAAGATACGTGATTTCATGTTCGTCATATACCTCAACCACCATAGTCTTTGTGTTCTTGCTAACATCCGTCATGGTGTAGTAACGAATAACGGCAATTAACTTCGCTTTCACAGTCATATCGTAAACAGCTATACATTCGTCTGCTTTAAACTCGGCCAAACAAATTTGCCCGTCTTCGTCAAAGTAGTAATACTCAAATACTTCGCCGTCGATTGATCCGTCCTCAATGATGTCGTAGGACAAGCTCTCCTCATCGTTGTCCACCAGGACGGCTTGTAGCTTTTTAACATGCTCATCCACGTCAGTTCCCGCCTCATTAGCAGAGTACCGAATAGGGTTACTGGCAATATATGAGGTGCTATAGTCGACGATTTTACGCGCAAAATTAAGCGCGATCTTATTATTGGGCTTCCCTTTCTCCTCGGATCGACGGAGGATATCCTGGTCTCCATCGACATACCGCCTCATTAAGATATAGTCCCGGCTCTTGTGCTTGGAGATGAGATCCAGCACCCATCGCCAAGAATTGTTGGCTTTATTCTCTTCGTAAAACTGCTCCAAAAGCATTGTTTGCATACAATTTCACCTCCTCAACCAGCCTTTTCAGCTATCTTCCAAGGGATAACATTAAATCGGCCGATCAGCAACTGCTGTAACACCTTGCTGTTCCATACAAGATATCGCAACGCATCCATGGAGTGGTCATTTTCCTTCAATGGAACCTCAGCTCGATCACCAGTCATTCCTTCTGGATAACGATAGTTCGTCAGTTCTTGGATGATCTCTTTCAGATGATCTGAAATGAAGATGTTCGGCCTGCTGTTGTCACTCTTTACTTTGAACAGGGTGGAGACTGCCCGAATCCCTTCTTTAAGGTGCTTCTGTGCAGCCTTTGCTGGCAGACCGTTTGTCTGGTACGTCTTGATGTTGCTAGCATCCTCTGAATCACACCAGAACAGTTTGATCTTCCACTTTTTCAGCAGTTCTTTATCCTTGGCTACCCAACTATCTGAGCTTCCAGGAACGAGAATCTCCATCTGTGCCTTGTAGACGGCATCCACGATCCACAGTTCACCGTTGGCTGTCATTGCCCCTACCAGAGTAACGCCAGGGTTAGTGAAGCCCCAGTCCTTGCCTGCCTCAACATGAATAAAATGACCGTCTTTGAATTTTTGCTCACATTCAATCCGTGGTACCACATGTATCGATCGGTTAAACTCTTCGTACACCTGCCCAAAAAACACATCAAACCGAGCGAAAAT
This sequence comes from Brevibacillus sp. NRS-1366, assembly GCF_050467985.1. Classification (NCBI taxonomy): domain Bacteria; kingdom Bacillati; phylum Bacillota; class Bacilli; order Caryophanales; family Paenibacillaceae; genus Brevibacillus; species Brevibacillus sp. NRS-1366. The sequence continues at coordinate 59,021 of NZ_JBITPN010000041.1, forward strand.
CTCCCGGTCTACATATCTCTTCGGCATGGTTTCGATCATGCGTTCAATGTTCCTTTGCAACTCAGGTAATGGATTATCCTTGCTGGTCCAGTAGAAGTTTCTCCACTCTGGATCATTGCGGTACTCATCTGAATGCCCGCCTGCAGGAGTATGTTGGCCGTTCAAGACGATATCGTGATAGAACCAGTTCATTCCTTCAGGTGTCGTTGTCCAGACGCTCCAGCCGCCTTTATCTGCAAGAGCATAGGAGAGGTAACCACTCCATGTCTGCTCCTTCATCTTGGATGCCTCATCCAGCCATACACCATCCAGCCCTTTACCAACGAGAGTCTTCGGATTGTCAGCTGACTTGAACTGGATCAGCACCCATCCCTTCAGCCAGATACGGTTCTTGGAAGCATCCCAGCTCTCAATCATCTCTTCCGGAATAACTGCGGCCAACTCTTCCTGCTGAATCTCTGACATGGCGTAAGTAGGCGACACACACCAGTATTCAAGACGCGGTTTTGGCTTTTTCATTACCTTCAGATTACGAGGGGGTTTGTAGGGTAATCCCTTCCCTCGTTCCATGTCGGCCAGGATGTTATCAAAAAACTTCCTTGCTCCTACATTGGTTTTTCCGCCGCGCCGTCCGCAGTTCATTATGATGTTTCTCACATCGGACTGCATGACTTCGACTTGCTTTGGGTGTGGTGTCCAGCCCTCAAACGGATCAACATGGATTGTCTTCATTGCGACCACCGCCGTACAACCACTTCTGTGGGTCGATCGTCATCCCCAGACTGCAGCTTGCCTATCTCTAGCTTTAACTTCTCAACCTTCCACCGTTGCTCTTCCGTCATAAAGCCCACGTACTTTTCCAGTGCCGCTAGAGCCTTCATTTTGTCATGAAGCTTGACGCTAACACCGTCCTTGCCTTGTTTGACCTCACTGATTAGTGACCCATCCACTTCTTCGCTACTCTTGAAAACAACAAAGTTACGCTTGTAGGTCATCTGTTCGCCTGTCTTCGGATCGTTAATAGGTATACCCTCTTCGGTGAACATCGGGACATCTTGTTGTCCGAACTCCACGTATTCAGAAATGTCAGCGAACGCGATCTTCATGTACTCAACAATTACACGCTGAACACCAACACCAAGGTCGTCTACAATGGATTCCTTCTGCCGTTTGATCTCAGCTTGGATATTAGGTTTTCTAAGGTTCTCCCATCCAATGACATGGGCCGTTTTCTTGCTGTAGCCAACAGCCATAGCAGCTCGGGTAGCGTTGAAGTCTCGAAGGTACTCCATGACAAAAAGCCTCTGCTTATCAGTCAGAGACCCGTCTTCGTTATCGATTTCTGGAGGAGGATCGTTGTGTTCTATCACCTGATCGGAGCGTTCCATATCTTTTGGAACGTTCGGAGTGTTCCGTTCCGATTGATTGGAACGTTCCTTTGGTTTTGGAACGGTATTTGGACTCGCTGGTGTGGATACTGGTGCAGTTTTCATAAACACCTTGCGCGGAGCGCTACCCTCGTACGGACCAACGACACCATTCTGCTCCATCAGTTCAACAAGCCTCGCTGCGCGGGTATAGCCAATTCTCAAATGCCGCTGCAGGAGACTGGCTGAGGCTGTCTGAGCTTCTACAACGATGTAGACGGCCTGATCATATAGCTCATCATCTTCTGGCACAATATCGGCTGCTGGAGACTCCTGCTGCTTGTTGATCGGTAACTCCCATTTGTCTTTGTTCTTCCATCCCCGTACAGTGCCTTCTGAAATGCTGAGTTGGTCCGCTATGTCCTTCAGTTTGATTTCGCCATTAGCCTGCTTCCATATCTCATATGCTTTGTCTCGGTTTGGATCTCTCGCTCTAGCCACTACATGATCACCACCACCATTGTTTGAGTTGTTTTGCAAAAGAAAAAGCACCGCGATGGTGCTGTCTGAATGTCAACCTTATTGATCAAGATGGCTGTTGTCGTCATAATAACAATCCAAGATCACAGTGAATGACCCGTCTTCATGCGGTACGACTTGTCTGACAACAATCTGCTCAAACGGCAATGTTTGCTCCATTTGCCTAATTGTTTTTCCTAATACACCAGCAAAAACTTGGTCTTCTTCGCGTCTAAGATGTAAAAATTGTTGTATCATTTTCGTTTTCATATTATCTCTCCTCCATGTTTGAATTGTAACAAAAAGTCCGCCCGGTTGCCCGGGGCGGTAATGGAGGGGTTCGCGAAAGAAAAAGTCCTTTCACTTATAGGTGGCATTCGTATGACATAAACCCTTATTTAAACATTCTTTCTGTTTCTCTATATATTCTGCGATAGTGCTTCTCCTTCAATTCTTCAAGCGTATAACGAGAGTATTTGTCTCTAGAAAGATTATCAACGTATTTTATTAATTCTCCCGCAACCCATTCATCACTATTTACTAATGCCAATTTAAAGTCGTCTATAAATCCATGTAGATTTACAGTGACATATTTGTCATTCCGTAAATCATGAATATCCATCTCTGAAAATTCGTACCGATCATACTTGTTATCGTAGTCATCTAAGTAAAGTCGAACTTTATTACTTTTACCAAGCAGAAAATCAATACTAGATATTATATATTCAATTGACGCAATATCGGTTACCTTGCTGATTCTAAGTAGATTTGACATTGTAAAGCCAACATATTTTTCATCTTTGAATATTACCCAGCCAAAATAAGTCAAAAACTTAACAATTGGAGTCAATATTAATAATGGTTTATCACTAAAGGGAGTTATTTTCAGGACGCCATTGTAATAATCCAGATCCTGTAGATCCGCAGAAAGTGTCTCTAACATGCTTTTAAAGTCTATCTCTAAATCTTTAATAAATTTTTCTTCCCTAATTTTTGGCGCGGTTTTTGAAGATATGTATCCCGTTTTCTTTAATTCTTTAATCGTTTCCCCATCTGAGTCTCTTTCCAGTTGTTGAACGATTTTTCTTGTTACAACAAACCGATTGTTTATGTGTTCCTTACAGTAAACTTCCATTTGAAATATCAATTCGTTTCTTTTTTCTAGAAATACTGATATTTCATCAAAAACGCTTTTGTCAGCTTTTTTGTCTAGATAATCATTAAAGATTCGACTTGCATGTAAACCAATTTCTAAATATTCTTTCTCTATATAACTAGGTATAAGCACATCGTATTTTTTTAGATCGTCTTCCCAATTATCCATAATTCTCTTGATTCCTGGAATTTTTTCGTTAATCATTCTTAACCTTTGATTTCTACGTGCTTTTTTGATAACTTCTGCTTTAGACTTTCCTTCAAACAAAGTATCGTGTGTAAACAAGTTAATACATGTACTTCCTACATTTATTCTTTTTCCATTCATAATGTTATGAATGTAAAAAATAAGCTTGTTATCTCTTCCGCACAATGTGCATTCTACACGATCATCTCCATCAAGGACGTCCTCTGGATCAGGATTCCCCCGCCATTCGTTATGACAACTTTCGACTATTGTTGGGAACAAATCGTAGACAACACGTTTATCAGATTCAGAAAGTAAGGTATCAATTATTTCATCAGTTACTTCTTCAGTTTTCCTTATAAAGGACAGTATGGTTGGATAACCTTTTATTGTTTCACTATGAATGAGTAATGATCTAGTTTTCTTGTTTTTTAGTAACGTTAGTCCTAGGTTTTCCATTGTCCACACTCCTTTATGTTATTTTACCAAATCAATACATCATTAACAATTTTGTACCAATTAAAAAGCCTATCCCACAAGGAATAAGCTATTATTTAATCGATCTGAAATTTTCGTTTGAGCTCGGGTGACATATGTCTGGACACTGCTCTTTGATAGAATCAATAGCTCAGCCACTTGCTCGAATGAAAAGCCCTCACCATGAACCAATACATAACAATCACGCTCTCGCTCAGTCAAACAGCATAGAGCATCTTCAATCTGCTGCCGTTGCCATTCAGTGAGGTTTGCTGGGCTGCCTGCTGTACTCCTTGCAACAAAAGCCTGCATGCGTACCGGGTCCATTAGCTTCTCGCGTTGGTACGCAGCTTGGCGTTCAATACCACGCTTGTTCCCTGGGCGTCGGCCGGTCTCCAACCATTCGATGATCCATTCCACTTCTCCCCGCATTTCGCCGATCATTTGTCGTTCGGCCATTGCCTCTTCATTTCCTACTTCAGCAGCCGATCTGCGTTCCTCGTAGGCGGTATTTAATCCTTTTTTGGTCTCTTTGTATTCGTTCAGCAAATCTTGCATGAGAACCCCTCCTCAGTGCATCTATTTACGTACGTTTCCTTTGTCTTTTAGGAACTGTCTTGATCCCGTATCGCCCATTAATCGTTTTATCTGATCAATAGACATGACCTCAGCCGGCTTAATCGGCGGCGGCTTATGATATCGATCATTCGCCCTCTTCAAATGCTCCGCGAAGCAGATCGGATTTTTCTCTTTCTTCCGTTTAAACTCCATAATGTCGCGGATCTTTGCCATGACTCGTCCTCCTTTCAGGCAAAATAAAAAGGACGCCAGAACACACCCATGTTTAGGTGTGAATCTGACGCCCTCCCGTTTCTCGGTATCAGGCTATATTAAAATAATTCGCTCTCGCGGTAATCAACCTTGGAAATCTTTCCCTGACTTGATTTTACCACGGTTTCACCATGTTCTACTAGTGGGACTATCTTTGCTTTTCCCTGTTTTGGATCTACCAGAATCATGGCTGGATTTTTTCCTACAGGAACTGTGATAGTCATGGTTTGAATATCTATCTGTACTTCTTTCGCTCTTACGCTCATCTTCCGTTCCCCCTGTCCGGTTGCCCGTGGTATAATATGGTTGGCAAACACATATTCGGGCTCCCGGCTGGGGGCTTATTCTTTTTCAGCTCACTTATCTTCTTCAGTTTTACTTTGAAGTTCTTTTCGTATTTGCAAAAACTCTTCTTTGGTCAGCGTGCCATTTTCAAAAAGCTCATAAAGCAGTTCCCATTTTTTGTCCATTCTTTTTCACTCCCGAAATAGTATGTTAAACCAATGATTTCTCACGCTTTGTTATCTTTAATAACACTCGTCTGCTTAAGTGTTATCCACTCATCAAGTCGCTTTTCTTCTTCCCTCAGACGATCCACTTTTGTTTCACGTTCAGCGATCTCATTTTGCATGAAGACCAGCTTTGCCCTCTGTTGTTCAACTTGTTGCTCGATAGACATGGCAGCATCGTCCAAATCCCGATTATGCTTCTCTTTTTTCTCAATATCATTTTGCAAGCTTCTGAGGTAGTTTTGCATGCTGTTGATCTCTGCTTGTAACGCCTCTTTAGATTCTGGTGTGTTTTGGACAACAGACTTATGGATCTCGTTCAGGGATTCTTGCTTTACTTCCCACCCGCGCTCGGCTGCAGTGAACAGTATGTCATCCAGGTTCCAAAGACGACCACAAGACAGAACTTGCACTGGGTTAGGCAGGATGTTTCTACTCGCATAAACCCCTGCCTTCCCCTTTTTCCAGCCAAACAGTTTTTCGATTTCAGCGTTACTCACCATAATCATGATCATCACCGCACCTTTGTTGTCTTTGATAACATTATACTATGGTCAGTTATCAAATGCAACAATATTGATGATCACAATTTCTCTTTTGTTAAATAATCTGTATGAATGATGATATTTTCCTTTGCAGTCGGAAAAGTTACTGTTGAAGGAGTGACTTTTCGATGTGGAAATTAATTATTTTATTTAGCTTCTTTTTGTTTTCATTTATTACCGCAAACACTTATGCAGTAGATTTACATCCAAAGCCACCAGTCAGGGATATCATCAATTCGATAGATCACTGGATCCGAAAGGATTGGACACTTGAGCGGCATGTTAGACATGAATGTGAAGCACATGAATCATGGAAAATTCCTCGTGGTCATAAACGGCTCAAGAATTTCAAAATTGTTACTGTGACGCACAATGGTGACGGTTATTTTGTTGTCGCTACATATGACCACGATGGAATTAAATGTGAAGCCACCGCTAAAGTGATCAGACAAAACGATATTTGGGTTAATCAAGAATTTAGGTTTAATTATCACAAGTAATGTTTTGTTAAATCACCTATCTGCTCCGGCACTCCTCACAACGATGGAACGGGCTGTTGACTGGTAATTCTACGAGCCCGCACTTACTACACACGTCACGTCCCGACTCAAGCTTCACAATCATCATCCTCTTAACCACTTCCAGTTTCCTGATGACGACATTGATACTTTCCACATTATCGAACGTCATCCGTACGGGTGTTTCGCCGGGTTCTAGCGAGTGGCCGGGTCCATGTTCTGAACGTGATCCGACTTCCCTCGGTTCTTGTTGCTTGAAAGTAACAACTCCCACAGCTTCATACATCGCCAGCAGACCACCGCCAACGCTGATGTCACCGGAGCCAAAATGCAGTTGTCTTGAACCGTACTCGTCAATGATCGGCATCCTAAACCCCTCCATTTGTTTTGTTAAATGGCTTTTACTAATCGAAGCCTATTCTCGAAAACTAACCTATCTGATTTATAGTCCTTACCGACATAGCCGATTTCGCATGAATTCCTACATAATGCATACTTGCCTTTGTCCTCTCGATAGAGGCTAATGTAATGAACGCTCCTATCACCATCTGAATCAATGTATTCAACAATATCTCCTTGATTAAACATCGCAATTACCTCCCATTTAACAAATCGATTGTGCTAACGTGTCGCGTGGTATCGAACCCATTGTTCACGCAGCGACAAATCGGTTCTCAATTCCTCGAACCATTCTTTGTCCTTCGTCAGCAAAGACAGATCAAGTAAAGAGGGAATGTCCTGCATTTGTGTATGCTCTTCAGCCAGCCATGCACTCGCTCTCTTGATCTGTATTTCACCAATGTCAGAAGGGATCGTTACGTAAACAGTCAACATTTCACCAGACATTTCTGTAATGTAACCAGTGATTTCGCCTGCGCTATGGTAGGCATGAATCCAATCAGACTCTTTCACATATATCCCTCCCATTTATCACATCGATTGTTTAGTTAAATAAACGGCTGACTCTACTTTTCTTCTCCACACGCTCTAGGCACTTTTCGCAAAAGAATCGATCGTAATACACGTAGTAGGTGCGCCCTTCCGAATTTTCCTTCTTTTCATTCCGTTCGCCCATGTATCTGAAAACATGCTCGCATTTCATTTCATCGCCATCTTTTCGACCATCATTTTTTTGACCTCTTGCAGCTGTCTCATAACCACATCTATGCTTTCCACCCGATCGAACGTCATTCGCACTGGCGTTTCGTTAGGCTCTAGCGCGTGACCCGGTTCATTTTCTGAACGGGTGCCCACCTCTTGTAGTACTTGTTGCTGAAAAGTAATAACACCTACAACCTCATCCATTGCCAAAGTGCCACCTCCGACACTAATGTCACCGGACCCAAAATGCAGCTGTCTTGAACCGTACTCGTCAATGATTGGCATACTTAATCCCCCTATTTAACAAATCGTGTGGTTTGTTCATTCCTTTGCTTCATATTTCACATCATCGAACCATTGGCTCAATAAGTAAGCGCACCCTCTGATCTTGTGTTCGTGTTGAATCTCAAACGATGCTAAACACGCTTGTATATGACGTAATGCTTTGGTTTGGTCAATGTCTTCTTTTGGCGTCCATTTATAGTTTCTGATTCCCTTGAAAAACCAATCAGACGTTACCTCAACCCACTTGTTTCTGCTATACAAACCAAACTCATCCGGTATTTCCGAATACACTGGTAACAACTTAGTTACTTCTCCACCGAACATTGTAGATAAATTCGTGACATCTTGGACTTTCATATACCTAACCCCTTTCTACAGTTACCGTTTTGTAAAGCCACCTACAAAAGTTTGTGGTAATATTTGGATTACGAGGTGGTTTATTGATGAAAAAATTTAGAGTCCTTTCCTCTTTGGGTTCAAGTTTGCTTCTAATAGGTCTAGGTCTACACTCCATTTTGAGTGAACCTATTTCATTTTTATCCATCCTATTACTGATATCAGGCACCCTTGGAATAATCGTATCGATATTCGAGATAAAAAGGATTTGATTTAATAACTATTGTGTAAGTTCTACAAGCAAACCTGTATGATAATTCCATTTGTGTTATCATCACCTTAGATTGGATAAGTATCTGAGGTGACAGTCAGTGTTTTTTGTACTCTGTATTATCTTGATTGTTATTGGTTTTATTTTCTCAACGTTGATACCAAGTCGTTTCTTGTTTTTTTTGAACTTACTTTATATTGTTCTTTTGGTCGTTCTCCACTATCTTGAAATGTTTCGATCGAGCAGTAGCAGTAGAGAGTATTTTCTTGTTCCCTTCATACTGATTTTGCTCACTGATGCACTTGCGCTAAAACAATTTGTCCGGAAGATTCGAGAGCTGTTCAGATAATGCCTTAACCCCCTACACATTATGTTAAATCGACAATGACTCTTGGATCACAAGGTTTTTAATTCGATCTCGTGATTTCTGAACGTAATGCCACTCCTGTTCGATGCAGATATAATTACGATGTGTCCTGATTGCCGCTTCTGCAGTTGCTGCGCTGCCTGAGCAATTATCCAAGATCAACTCGCCAGGGATGGTGTACGTCTTAATCAGGTATTCCAAAAGCTCAACTGGTTTTTGATTTGGATGAATACGTTCGGCACTGTCATTATTCACTACCGGATACCTAAGTACGGTCCTTGGATGTCTTTCGGTAGTGCCTGCATTGTTTGGTACGCACTTCGCTGTGCCATAAACGGTTGTATTGTTGTTCTTAACTGCATAATTCATTGGTCTGTGTCCATCAGTCATCTGTGGGTTGTATGTTGGTGGTTTTTTGTAAAAGACAAGGATATTTTCATGGGCTTGCATCGGCATCTTCCCGGCGTTCAAATGCCCAGTTGCTTTATTCTTTTCCCATATCCATTCGTACCGGTACAACTTCATGTTGCTGGTTGCCAATGTCTTATCGAATGGTGATTTGGCAAACAGTACGATCGCTCCGTTATCTTTGATAATTCGCTCATACTGCAGCCAAAGTGGGTCATAAGGAATTACCGTGTCCCAAGGGCTTTGAGTTGTACCAAAAGGTAAATCGCAGAGGATCATATCGACTGAACCATCTTCAATGTCCCCCATTACTTTCAGGCCATCCCCATGGATGATCGTGTTGATCAATTGCGCTCACCTCCCGCTTTACATTTTGAGCATTTTGTTAAGTTGCTTGATCGTGAACCATTTTTATTGCAGCCAATATCGGATATACCTGTGCTGGCACTACTGCGTTTCCGAGGGACTTAATTCGGTCCATCCTGTTGGGAACCCCATAAGCTTCTCGACTAAGATCGGAGGCGGATATTGGAGCCCATACACTTGCCGGCAGTAATCCCTGAAATTGTTCGTCGGTCCTCTCCCGCACTTTATCGCCGCTTCTGGCGATCTGCCCCCCCTGTAATCGCTGGCTGTTGGAGTTGGCAACAATGAAAACTCTGTCCCTTCTGTGGTCGGCACCGACGGCACAAGCTGGAATAATAAACGGTTCTGCGGTGTAGCCGATTCCTTCCAAGTCAGATAGCACTTGGTCGAGCCCCAATGTGACGTGTCCAGCAACATTCTCACCAACGAACCAAGAGGGTTTGACTTCCTGTAGTAAACGGCTAACCTCCGGCCAGAGGTGGCGGTCGTCTGCTTCGCCTTTGCGCTCCCCGGCAAGACTGAAAGGCTGGCAAGGGTATCCTCCGCAAATAATGTCAATTGCTCGCCCATCTCTAATGACCCCCTGTTCAATGAGCTGCTGTTTATTCATCGTTCTCACATCTTCAAAAATTGGAACTTCTGGCCAATGCTTTTGCAAAACCTTTTGGCAAAACGGCTCAATCTCACAGAACGCTACCGTTTCGATGCCGGCCCATTGAGCTGCCAGGTCGATACCTCCGATCCCACTGAACAACGACAGCATTTTCATGCGCCTTCCGCCTCCTTACAACTTAATGGAATGTCTCCTTAGCGGTTTTCAATAGGCGATCGTACTGCTTTTTAGTAACTTCTTTCACTTTGCCTTTATAACCGTTCAATTTGAGTTGCAACGTAGTCGCCATATATTCCATCGGACTGTTTGTTTGGAATAGTCCGTCCAGCGCTCCATCTTTCCCTAGAACTGAGTAGTATTTAATCAAAGCTACCACCGCCTATTTAACTAAATTGAGCTTGTGTACCCTAGCCCTGGTAACTGATTAGCTTTGATCTCATCTCCTTTTTGAGAAGAAGTGTCTCATCCTCAGTCAGACGAATTTTACGTATAGTTCCTTTGCTTACCTGATAAGACTTCACCTTGGGAATTGACATTGAGAGTCCTCCTTAAATGGTTCCTTTTTTGTATCAACTCCCTATGCCATAATGACAGCAAAGGAGTTGATCTTATGGAAAAGTCGTTTTACTATTCGGTCAACTGGAGTGAAATTAGCTATCTGAAAGAGGCCTTAGACGCCTTAGAAGTGCCTTACTCGATTGAACAGCCTTCAGATCGTTTGAATCTGTCACCTGGCGATGTGGCGATCGTCTTCCCAGACCTGAATGTCCGAGTATATAATCACATCCGAGAGCTATTTGATGGTCATGGGCTACGCTACCCTGAGTAGCCCAAAATCCTCTATCTGCTCTTCACGCAACTCTTCACGAATGACTTTCTTTTGCCATGCCATCCATTCCGCAGCACTCATGTTCATGCCTATTTCCTCCCGTTCCAGGACGGCCTACCGCCGCCAACTTTGTAATTGTTCACCTGACTGACAGCATTAGTTTCTCGTGCCCAGTCGTAGATTTTTTTTGGTATGATCACTGGGCTGTTTCGCTTTGGTTTCTGTGTGTCGTCGCTCAACTTCCACACTCCCTCTCTTATCAAGCAGCACCGTTGCCAATAAGCTTGTCCACATGGACTAAATAGTCTAATATTGCTCGATTAGTCTGTGTAACCAGACATCCATACACTTCAAAGTCTTCGATTGGGATGCTTTTACGACCACCATTCTGTGCATGAACCATCGCCATTCGAATAAAAGATAACGATACGAAATAGGTCGCCCTAAATGCTGCAAACTCGATCAAGAGGAAGCATACCGCCCCACTCTTATCAGCCTTCTCCAGGTGCTCAATCTGGTGCTTGCTGATGTTAGCTAGGTCGAATCTTGTACGTTCTCTGGTACTCTTTGCCTCAAAGTAAATGGCTCGTCCACGGTATACACCATCGTAATCAACGGTGGATTTTTCTTCGAAGTAGCCTGCAAGGACACGGCTGCCTTTCGTTTTCGTAGGCTTTATTGGAGTAGGCCGTTTGTTAATCAGTGCAATGCCAGCTTGTTCATACTGAAGATTGGTATAGTTCAGAATGTCTTCAAAGCCTTTTCCTCTGTTGGCTTGGCTTGTTTTCAGCTTCATGGCTTCTCCTCCCAGCCTCACGCTACCTGACGTGGTATCCAGTTACTCACATATCCAAGAGCAGCATCCAAATCCTTCTTGAGAATGTCAGCGTAGCTGGTGACTCCGAAGCGATCCCAGAGGTCCCGATACAGCTCCCTGATCAGCTGCGAGCGAATTTTCTGCAAGTCCTCTCCAATTCCGTCCCGGACCATTGTCAACTGGCGGAAGGTAACCTGTTCTGCGAGTTCCACACCACGCTTCTGAACAGCCTTTCGCAAAATTCGTTGCTCGCGACTTGTTAAAGTGATTTGTGTCTCAACCTTGTAGTCAATTTCCAAAATCTTTTTCTCAACACTGTCCAGCCGTTGTTCGTGTTCGATCGCCTGCTTGAAAAGTTCCATCCTTACTCGTCGTTCATCCAGTGGCACAATGTTTGATGTCAACTGCTCACGCATTGCTTTGAATTCCTGAATGAACCGGATCTTCATTTTCATAGCTTCTGGTGTAACGTATGACATCGCAATAAGCGTAAATGCATCTTCTGTCATGTTGTATTTTGGGTACCACTGTTTGTTCTGTAGGTGCTGATACTGGGTCTGCTCAAAGTTGAGCACCCCCCATTTATGCTCGCCTGCTTCGTTTAGCTTTTCGATTTGGATCTCGATATCCCGCAGAACGTTTCGGTGGTCTTTATTGAAAACTTCCGCGATTGTCAGGCTGTCCGTTACTGGACGTCCATTTTCGATAAAAACAAGTTTGCTCATGGTAATCCTCCTTTGGGAAATTATTTGCCCGCCGCTTTTTGGCGTTTTCTCAACCCCGTAAGCATTGCTGCAAGTTCCGGGTCCTCCGCAATTAGTTTTCCTCTTTCAAAAATTCGTCCATTTTTCTCTTGTTCTCTTTGCCACTCCACTGAATCAGGAAGCTTGTCTACCAGTTGGACGACCTTGCCTGAGCGCCTCAGTTCCTGTTTCTTTCTGTGCTCCTTGTCCGCGAGATCAGCTTGTTCTGCTGTTCTGGTTCCGCGAGAGAAAAGGTTATTGATCGTGCCCTTGGCATAATTCCAGTCCTTTCCCTTCTCCGCTGCATCACGCATTGCCCAAGCCAGTAAGTCCATTTGTAACCCTTCATCGAGATAGCTATGTAGTAAATTCATGATGGTTAAGTTTGGTTCATAGACAAAGTAGTGCTTGTACAGGTCAATGACACTTTTGTAAACATGAAGGTCCCGATCACCTACCACTACCACCACTACCACTGGTTCATTATTTGGATTTGAGGAGGGTAAGGGTGGTAGTGGTTTTTTTTCTTTCTCTGTTTCTGTATTTGAATCTGTATCTGAGTCTGTATCTGTATATAGCGCGTGACCAAGCGTGACGCCGTGTGACTCGCCTGTGACAATCGAGTGATCATCTTCATTTCCCTTGGTATCACTGTTATCTTTCGCACTTGCGAATGCAGCCTTTCTCTTCTCCTCGGCCTCTCTCGCCCTTTGCTTTTGTTTTCGTTCTCTTGTCTTGTCAGGACGATCAGATGGTTTTTCGTATTGTCTTTCTAAAAAATTAACGAGTGTCACGCCCCCATCCGCGTGACGTTCCATCATGTTGAGAGTGACACATAAATCTATAAATCCCGTAGCTTTGTCAATTTCGTCTGCTCGTAACCCTGCAGCGTGTGCTAAGTCGGAATCTGTGTACTCTATCCCCTCAGCTATGAAAAGCTTTCCCCTTACACTCGCTTGGGACGCTTCGCACATCGCTGTAATCCAAAGCCATTTTTGCGCCGTGGTAAACCTACGTAGCTTAGGGTCCTGAAGTATTTCAGGATACAATCGAAACCAGGTAATCATCCTCGCTGTTTCCCTCCTCTGCCTTTTTCTACGATGCCCCTACCCGATAGAGAGGAAGGAGCACAGTTTGTTGATACTCCACAAACGCTAGACGACCAGCTCTCGTGTTGTGAGCCTTCCAGTGGCAAGTTCCTGTCTGTGTAACTGGCCCGCATGCCAGAGCAACGTTCCATGGCTCTCCAGTACCACCTTGGCTTCGGAATATGATGTGATGTCCTTCCAAGGTCCAGACATGCGGCAATCCTTTCCTGCACAGCACGCAGCACGCCTTATCCCGTTCCCATACCTCTTCCATAACCTCTGAAGTGATTTTTCCACGTTCCTTTTGCTTCTTCACACGCCTTTTATGATTAGGTTTTGGTACTGCGCGGACCTCATTGAACATACTCATGATAGTCCCCCCCCTTTAAGCCCCATTTCCCTAACAAATTGGCTAGGCATAGCCTCATATGTCTTCTTTCCGTACAAAGCAACTTCGCGTGGTCTTGTGAGGAACAAACGACGTTTAGCTCGTGTAATAGCGACGTAAGCGAGCCGCCTTTCTTCCTCCATGTCCTCTGTCCGTTTGGAAGGAAATGTTCCTTGGTTCATACCGGCAAGAATCACCGTATCGAATTCAAGACCCTTGGAACCGTGGACGGTAAGCAGTTGAACGGCATCCTCATCTTTCCGATAGAAATCTTGAATATCGCGGATACGTAGCCATTTTAGGAAGACCTCAATGTTATTCCGTTCCCCTGCAGCCTCTTGTTGATTGCACCACCACCGTGTGTAGTGGAGAGCTGCCATCATGTCTGCCACCCGATTTTGTAATCCCTTTTGTTCATAGAGACTCTTTAATCCCATTGCATAAGAGGCTTGTTTCAAAGCTTCGTAGGCACTAATGTCAAACAGCTTGATTTCTTCAGAATTTCGCAAGCTGTCAATCAAAGTTGTAAAGGCCCGCACATTGCTGTTTCCGTTCGTTCGCATGATGTCCAGAGCCCGCTCACTGGACCAATCTGTACCTGAAAGCAACATAGCTTTTTCAAGGTCTGTCATGCGGCTTTGCGGAAAGTTAATGCATGACCAAAGTGCTTTTTCATCTTTTGGATTCACGACTAGATTAAGAAAGCTGATCAGTGTTTTGATATCTGTTCGTTTAAGAGGATCAGCATCCCGGTTGACTACAGTCGCCATCACATTAGCTTCAGTTAGCTGTTCCTTGATGAATGCCAACTGTCCGTTTGTACGGGCAAGAACTGAGATGTCAGCAAGCCTATTCCCTTTCTCCTTATGGGAGGAGGCCACCTGACTGATAAAGTTACCTTCATCCTCTGGGTTACTTGACTCCACCAACTCGATCCCATCACCCAGTAGTTCGTTGATCAGTTTTTTGTCCGTTCGATTCTGGTTGTGTTGAATCAAGAGATTGGCAGCCTCAACGATTGGCGCTGTAGACCGATAGTTTCGCTCCAACTTGATTACCTCGCAACTTGGGTACTCAGTAGGGAAGTCTAAGATATTCTGCACGTTGGCCCCGCGAAATCCGTAGATCGCTTGGTAATCGTCTCCGACGACAAACAAATTGTCAGGTGCCATTGCTCGAATAATGTCCATCTGCACGTTATCCGTGTCCTGGAACTCATCCACGTAGACGTATCTGTATTGGTTCCGGTAGTATGCGGAAATATCGTCTTGCTTCATTAACTCCAACGTCTTGAGCAATAATTCGTCTAAACTGACAGCGTTGCTCTGTTTCAATCGATTGAGATATTCCCGCGCCGCCTGTTCCGAATCGTAGGTGTAGCATTGCGCTTCCTGACCAAACTGCAGCTTGCTGATGTCGTCCAGTACCTGTCGTACCTTGGCATCGTATTTGAACTCGTCTAAGACGGCTGAAATAATCGCGATCTGGTCATCATGGTCGTAGATACTAAAGTTCGGCTCCAGCCCAACCCGATGCCCCCATTCACGTAGAACGGTTACGCAGAAGGAGTGGAAGGTGTTGCAGAAGAGTTTCTTTGCTTGGTCCTCGCCAATCAGTTTGGCAATACGCTCTTTCATTTCCAGTCCAGCCAATCGGGTGAAGGTCAGGGCGAGCATGTTGCTTGTGCCCACCCTCTTTTCTTCATGGAGATAAGCGATCCGAGTTGTGAGTGTCTTCGTCTTCCCAGTACCCGCCCCAGCCAAGCAGAGAATTACCTTGCTGCCTGATGTAGCCGCCTGTCGTTGTTCCGCATTAAGTCCATCAAGCAACATCTTCAGCAGCCTCCTTGAGTCCTACCTGATGTACCATCCATCCATCAGGCAAGATGTCATAAGGGGCGATCACACCGGATATGAGGATGTTGTCCAGCTTATCTGATAGCTTGTCCAGCCCTTGCAGAACGTTCTTGAGATTGGTTTCATCAAGGTTCTCGAAATTATCCAGTGCCAGCACTTTTACTGGAGGCTTTGCTCGATCCAGAACAGTAACCAGAAAGGCAATGAGGAAAATCATCTGCTGTCCAGTGGAAAGCGCATCGAAATTACGGCGTTGTCCCCATTCTTCCCAGCCGAACTGGAAGATTTCTTGTCCCGTGTCGGACTCTGTTTGGAAGAATACCGGCTTGTCCATGCCCAGTGCTCGCAAATTCGTCTGGATATCCTCTCGCATTGGTTCCAACATCGTCTTCACAATCTCCCCTTGGATGCCCTTTGCTCCTAGAGCTTGGTCTAGCATCTTGAACGCCTCGGATTTGTACTCAGCTTCTTTGTTTGCCAGCATCGAAGAACGAAGCGATACCATTTGATTACGGACCTTTTCTTGCTCCTCCACCTTGCTTTGCAATTGGTCAATTTGATCACGCAGCCCGGTTCTACGGGTTTCCAACAGATCCAGTGGTGCGATTGGATCAATGGACTCATTCTGTAGCTTCTCACGCTCATCTTGAGCCCTTTTCAGATCATCTAGTCTCTTCTGTTCCGTATTAAGGATGGCTGATTTCTGTGCTTGTAAATTGCGGATAGATTTAGCTGCTTGTGCATTCTCTTGTTGGCGTCGAGTGATTTGCTGCATGATTGCTGACATACGTTGTTCAATTGTGGTTATCTGGATCTGCCATTCATTTGCCTGTTCAGAAGCAATGCGAAGGTTTTCCTGTTGCGCGATCAGTTGATCATCTTTTTCTGTAAGTTGACTTGCTGCATGTTGGAGATAAGATGAAAAGTCTTTATTGCAAGCAATCTGCTTTTGAATAACGCAAACTCCGTTAGCCTGATTGATGGTATCCACTGTTTGTTGTATGGATGCCCGTTCCGTTGTCAACCTGGTAATATCTCGATTAAATTGAGGGATATCGAACTGTTGAATCTGTGTAAGCTGTTTCTGCAAATCTGATTTTTCCTTTGCCAGCACAGCGTACTCGTCGGATTCCTCCATATGAACCATTTGCGACTCAATTGATTCAATTTGCTGATCAATCCAATTCGTTGGATCTGGTGTTTGTGCGGCCAGCCGATCAATCAAGCTCGCTAACTCTTGTAACCTTGCAAGTCTACGATCAATGGCTTTTTTCTTTTCCGTGTCTCGTGCCAGTTGCGCCTCAGTCTGCACCAATTGCTCTCGCATTTCGGCAAGCTCTGTTTTGTTCGCTTCAATATTCCGGTCTGTCTCTGCCATTTTGTTCTTTTGCTCAGCAAGCTGCTTTATTGCACCTTCGGCGTTCTTGGCCTTCTCTTTCCACGTCGTCCATTCGCGAGATACGTATCCCCGAATTGCCAGCAGCCCTTCATCGATGGTCATTCCGTCTTGATATTCTGCTAAGCCAGCTTGGATAATTTCCTGCAACGCTTGAAACAGATCGGGGGATTTGACCTCGATATCCATGGTCAGTAGCCGTTCTTCTAGGTACCGTGCTACGCGTTCTTTATCCCAGCCCCCATTAATTCCCGCGCTTAACCCATAGATGAAATCGCGGCGCTTCGCATCTGAGAGCGAAAGGAATTCGTTGAAATCTAACATGACCGGGAAGTTACCAACCTCAGCCGCTACTCTTGTTTTCCGCTCTGTCTCCGTTCGTTCACCGCGTGCTGGAGACACTGATACGGTTTCAGATATTGTAGGGTTCGGAATGCCCTTGCTCATCTTGATTGTTCGTTCAAATGTTCGTGTAAATTTAAATCCACCCACTTCCAACCCAATGCCCATTACGCTGTCGTCTGAAGAAAACTTGTAGTTGTCGGCGGGACGCTTACCATTACCAGGTACATACCCAAGTAGCGCCATCTGCAATGCTTGTAGCCTCGTAGTCTTCCCAGATCCATTCGGCCCGATAAAGATATCCTTTCCCGTTAATACCTGCTTGTCCGTGGTACCCTTCAAGTTCTGCATAGTTATCGCTGAGATTTTGCTCATTACCAGGTCACGTCCCCTTCCGGATCATTGTCATTTACCTGTTCGATTTCTTCCTGTGATGCAGTAGCGTTGGTATCAATAACTTCTACCGCCTTACCATTCACGTTGATTTCCTCACCGCGTTCTGCCTGATCTGCAATGTACAGAAGTTGCTTTCTGGTAAAATCGTTGACATATCCAATTACAGGAACGGAAGCTTTCCGCTGCTTGTCTGGCCCCTCAAAGTTCACAAAACTGAATGCCAATGCAGGATGCTTCGAGAGTACCAGTCGCTCACAAATGCTCTGTGCATTCCGTTCTGCAAATAATTTCTTTTGAATAAAGGTTTCAACGGCTTTAAAGGTATCTTTTTGATTGAAATCAACCCATATTCCAAACTGACCTTCGATTTTGTAAAAACCACCTGTTTTCCTGTCATCTTCTGTCAGACTTTGTTCCAGGCAAACGCGGCCCATTGCCGCATTATCTTTGACTTTTTTTATCAAATCCTGTATGAAGTACATATTCACGTCATACAGTAGAGTTGCCGAGCTAATTACAAGGTTTCCTGTAGGCGAGTACCCAATGGCTATCTTCTTAACCCATACCTTTGAAATCGTGCTGCTCTCTGGATCGATAATCGGGTAAGGATTCACCACTATGTTTCCATCTGGTAAGGTCAATTTCTCTGGCGTCACAATGGATATACCAGCGATCTGATTCGCTTTGTAGTAACCTTTAGCAGTAACCATTGCCTTTCCCTGGACGACAGCAAGTTCTCCTTTGCTTTCCGCAAAATCAACTCGTCCTTTTACGCATTTCAGCAGCCCATCCTCTGTTCGTTTGATAAATACTTCCCCATCACCTAGAATTGCAACATTTTGATCCCGATACATCCTGCCCCAGTTTTCTAGCATGATGACTCTTTCTTTCAACTGGTCAGTGGTCATTAATTCTGCTTGTGTTGTCAATTCAATAACCTCCTGCTTGTTTTTTGGAGGCGAACGCGCTACGCTAGAAGTAACCGAATTCTAGTAGCGTGTTTCACCTAAAGACTCCGTTGCTGCGGGGTCTTTTTCGTTGTCCAATTCAACGTCATCCAGCGTGGTCCAGTATTCCTCGCCTCTAAAGTCACGCACTTTCACATTCACTCCATGAAAGCTCTCATCTGCATCAACAATGGTGACTTTATGCTTGAGTCTTCCCGTTTGATGGATCAGATCCGTACGCTTGTTGGGTTTGATAGGCTTATGCCAGCCCACAGTCATCCTCCTTCCTTTGTCACGAGGCTGCCGCGTCCCAACCTCTACGCGGCCGTTGCAGCTCCTATGACTGCGCCACGACTTTTTGCCTCGCTTATGTAAGACCTGTCTTCAGTTTCCCGATCCGCTTATGCGGTCGTCAGTGCCGGGCGGTCATCTCCGGCAGACTGAGGCGAATTGCCCCAGTTTCGACTATTTGAGTAATCGCCTCGCTTGTTCTCTTACCCCATCGATGAAGTCTTCATAGGCCATTGTTGCTTTCGTATCTACCAAAAGCTCAAGCTCCTCTATGACATCTTGAACGGTCCATTCCATCCCGCTGTCATCTACATCGAAGGCCAATAACTCCAACATGCGTTGCCTTCCAGGTTCTGTATTCTCGACATACTCTGGTAGATCAAGCGCTGGCGCGTTCAATTTGCATCGACTCCTCTAATGCTGTGATCTCACTAAGGCGGTATTCAATTTCGTCTTGAAGCTCCAACATGCGGACCTCGGCAGCATCACGTTTATTGCGATAGTGAAGCTGAAGGTCGTCTGCTTCTGTATGCTCTGCCTGTGCTTCACCTTTCATGGCAGATAGATTTTCAATCTCCTTTTGCAACTCCTGAATACGGATGTGTACAGGTTTCATTGGGCTTGTCCTCCTTGGATAGATGTGATATCCTTCCGTTACGTATAGTTTTTCTAAGCCGTCTGTTCGCTGCAGGCGGTTTTTTCTTTTTCTATCATTAGTTCCATTTCAACCATTTCGCTAATGGTTATGACCTTACGCCCTACTGGTCGATCTCCGTCACAAACCAATTCAATGACGCCTTGAGTTGTTGTCAGATCTTTCATACTCTCTTCTCCTTTAAATCAGCTTTATAGTGAAGCAACCTTGCTCGATAGTTTTCGTTCTGCTCATCTGGAGTCGTATATTGCTTTGCGATTTTTGGCATCAGAAGATTCGTCATAGCCGCATCGTATGCAAATGTTCCTTCTAATATCTCTAAAACACGTTTGTTCCAATCGTGGTTCGGGTTCATAGAAGTGTCCCTCCCGCAAAGAGCATTTCTTGACGCTCACGGCGCATTAACTCACGTGGATCACTCACCACAATTTCTTGTGCCCTGGCTTCAACGAGCCAGTTATGTTGATGTATCGCAGGGTTAATGCCGTACCGTTCATCCATCAAGATATGTACATCATCCCCGGCCTGGAAAAGGTCCTCTATCTGCTTTCCTGCTACTTTTAAGATTCGTTCATCATCAGCCGTTAAAGCTTCCCACGGCCTTCTAGTACGTTCCCACTCGATCAAGACTTGCGCCTCATTGATAACGTCCTGACATTGTTTGATCAAGTTGTATAAAGTGGCTGTAAAGTTGATCATTAAGCGCGGGTCAGTTGGCGGTGGTGCGTCTCCATACAAGTGTTTCAGCATGCGTACTGATCTGTGATTGCCACATTCTCTTACAAACGCTTCTGCGTCTTCTCTTGATGGTGTAGCCCGTCCGTTAATCACATCCGATACCCAACGGGCTGACCTGCCCAACCTTTTACCAAGTGATTCGTACGTCAGTTGTTCGCCTGTACGCTGATTTTGATAGGCGTAATCGCAGATATCATGTATCCGAGAGCGAGAGTAAAGTGAAATCGTCGTGCTACTGTTCCCCATCTGTTCTCCTCTTTTCTATTTGATTGTCGATGTACAATAAATCTACGCTCATCTTCCAGACTCCCCCTCGTTGCTCGCGATGGGGGAATTTTTATAAATAGCGAAGCTCAATCGTCCTTGTAGTCCACTTAACTCCTATCGTTGTCAGGATTACTCCTGTAGATATCAGCTATGATAGGAGCCAACTTCCGGGTCATTTCTTCACGTGGCACAACTTTTACATAAACCATGATGTTTTGCGGATCAGAACGGCCAAGGTGAGCGGTGTATTCTTGATCACTTGGAGCCAGGTTGCTTTTCAAGCGCAGTCATCTCCTTTCATACCGGTTTGGATTTCTTTATTATGTTCATTTTTTGAGCGTCTTCCTCAAAAAAAAGATACTCCATCGACTTTTTAAGTACTCTCGAAATTCTATATGCTACTGGTAGGGACGGAAGGGTATATCCTCGTTCAATATTTGATAGCATCCCACGAGATAATTTAGCTTCCATTGCTAAATCATCCTGTGTCATGCCAATGTTTTTGCGGGAACTAATTAGGTTAATGCGCGGAACAAGCTTTTTCACCGAGACTCACCTCACTTTCCTAAACGCTCATTTAATGAACCTTACGCTTATAATATACGCTCATAAAGTGAGCCTGTCAATATGTAATTGTTCAAATATTGAACGTTTATTTTATGAGCAATTACTAGTAAAATAGGAGCAAGAAATGAGCGTGATATCAATGGGTTTTAAAGAGCGATTAAAGGAACTGAGAACAAAAAAAGGCCTTACACAAGAAGCTCTTGCTGCCTCTTTAGATATACCTGAATCTACGATAAGGCGGTTAGAATCCTCAGATGAAGGGTTGCCTCGTCGAGAACGCTTAGAAAGAATCGCTGACTTCTTCGGAGTGCAGATCGATTATCTTTTGGGACGGACAAACGAACCTTCCCCATCCGATAATAACGATAATAAAAACAATACCGACGAACTCACAAGTATCCTGTATCACAAGTGGGACAAGCTTGATGAAAGAAGACGTAAACAGGCACTCAAATTAATAGACATTCTTGAGCAAGAGGCTGACGAGGAAAACAACAAGGATTGACAACAAGACACGCAGCACACCATGTTGCGTGTTTTTCTTCTATATGGTATACCAATATTTATCAAAAGAACCAAATACCTCTACTATTTAATACCTACGACTACAAGTTGTACCTTGTGAAACGATATACTACACTACAATGCAGCCAATGCTGCTGGATCAGCACCTCTCTAAATAAAGATCTACTCTAGATCGAGTTCACAACGGTGTAACATGTGAAAAATAATAAGTAAGCCCAACTCGGGCTTTTCTTTTCAACTCAAAAACGAACATACATTCCCGTTTTTTAGGAGGCCTATATGCTGCAATGGATCTATTACAAACCAACCGAGCTCGAAAAACAAATTACCTCACTTTATCAATCCATTGAAATTTGGCATCCAGAAGATATACAAGAAAGTCTGATTGCTGCACGAACAGGTATAAAACTTCGCTACGAAGACGCCCCTTCTCTAGCTTTTGAAAAAGGTAAGTATCGCTGTATCGTAATTGATAACACGCTAGGACTAGAAGAACAACGCAAACAATTCTTTCATGAGTTTGGCCACTTGCTTCGAGGGCATGCTGGCGATCAATCTGGTTTACCTGATCTATTCCGTGAACTCCAAGAAGAGCAAGCTGAACACTTCGCCATTTACGCTATGATGCCCGCTTATATGATAATGAACCTCCCTGTGCCTGAATACGAAAGGGATGTTCCCTACTTGCTTGCTTCCGAATTCAGAGTCCCAATTGATACTGCACATGAACGATGGGATCAAATAAAGCGAAGAATCAGTGCGGGTGCTTGGGAACAGGAATGTATCGAACGTGAGCACAGCCGATACAAGAAAGCAGATCCAGCCAGCTGGTGCGATGATGCTAAGAAGATATTCCGTCTCGCGATTGACCGAAAAATGCAAAAAGGACAGGGAGTGATTATTCGATGAAGATTCGTGTATTTCATGATTATCATGAAGATAAACTGGTGCCACAGAAGTACATGATCAGCATCCGTAAGGGAGAGCTGCCCTGGGATCGGGAAAAGGTTTTCGTTTCTGTATCTGCCCCTTTTGAGCCTATTGGAATCGAAGATTTCTTACCAGATTCTTTGGCAATTACTGTTACCCAAGGAGACTTGATCCTTAGCGCTGATAAACCCGGGAAGTTTGGTATTCTTCTCCCTCCGCTAAAGCGACGAGCTGTTGAAGGCGGAGTTGATTACTGGGATATAGAACATCTGGTGATCCAGGTTGCTGATCTGGAAGAACTATTCCAGCTAAACGTCTTTTGCACGTAACTTAACGAGAGGAGAATCCATATGCCATACTATCCAGAAGGTTTACAAGATGTTGTTATATACCTGCGTAAATCCCGTGAAGATATCCAGGCAGAACGAGAAGCAAAGAAGCGTGGTGAATCATACGATACACTTGCTCGCCATCGTCGAGAGCTATTAGATATTGCACACCGTTTCAACTTCACCATTCTAGATATCCTGGAAGAAGTAAAGAGTGGAGAACGAATTGACGGTCGTCCAGAAATGATGAAGCTGCTTGATAACATGTACAAAGGCATGTACAAGGCAGTTCTTTGCATCGACACCTCCCGTCTCAGCCGTGGCGGATTGAAAGACCAAGGTGAAATTATTGAGGCATTTCAAGTTACGGAAACCCTTTTGGTTACAGCATACGAGGGTCTTATCGACTTGGAAACGGAAGAAGGCGAAAGTAGCCTTGAGATGCGTGGGTTTGTAAACCGCCAAGTGTTGAAGTACACCAAGAAAAACCTTCATGCTGGTAGAGTCCGTTCTGTAAAAGAAGGACGGTATGTTTTCACACGGCCACCTTACGGCTACGATGTGGAGCCCAAAACCCTTCGACTCATTCCAAATGAGAATTTCAAGATAGTGAAAATGATTAAAGAATGGTACATGGACGAACAGCTTAATCTTGGAACAGGTTTAATTGCGACCAGATTGAATGAGATGAGTATCCCGTCTCCTTCTGGAGATATTTGGACCCACCATTCAGTGATCACGATATTGAAAAATGTCCATTACACCGGATACCTCGCGATCGGCAAGAAAAAGCGGCGAAAGTACTTTGACAATGAGAGCGGAAAACAACGGGAGAAAGCACGACCAGTTCCTGCCGACCAGTGGCAGCTCAGTAGAAATCAAGCACATGATGCTGCGTGGACATGGGATGAACGTGAACAGATACTAGGAAAAATGCGAGGCAACCTGCCTGTTAAACAATCGTACGAATTACAAAACCCCTTAGCTGGCTTGATTAAGTGTGGTTCTTGTGGGCGGATGATGCGGAGGAAAACAAATCTCAGGACCCCTGCCCTTGTTTCTTGTGTATGCAAAAAAAACTCAGCTACTTATTTACATCTTGTAGAGGAAAAGATTTTGCAAGAATTAACCCATTGGTTGGAGAACTATACTGTTGCTGTGCAGGAAATTCAGGATTTTTTACCGAAGCACGAAGAGACCAACGATGTGACTGCCATTAAAACAATCATCAGTCAAAAAGCAACTCGTCTTGAACAGTTGGAAAAGCAAAATGCTCGAACACATGAATTGCTGGAATTGGGTGCATACGACCTCGAAACATATCGCGAACGTAAGAAAGCAATTTTAGAAGAGATGAATAAGTGGCGAGAGGAAATTGCAGCAGCCCAGGCGGAGTTAGGGAGAGTCAATCAGGTGCGGGAAGCCCGTCAGGAAATTATCCCAACGGTGGTTCGTGTCTTGGAGACGTATCAGAAGGCTAATGTGAAGCAAAAAAACGTTTTACTAAAGCAAGTCTTGGAGGAAGTTGTATACACAAGGGAGAAAAAGAAAGACTTCAGGCTCACACTTTATATTAAGGTCCCTGAGCTCGCATAGGTATCATGTAAGTTCGTATCCGTATGAACTTACGCCGATACCTAAAACCATAACGCATGCTAAAAAGATAAAGAACATTTTGGACATATGTACACTCTCCTCTATGAATAATAGTAATTAGTATTTCTAAACCTTTTTATCTCCTCAAGGTATCGCCTGGTCTATCCAAGTCACTGCACGATCCCGAAGTCCACCCTCTCGTACGACAGAGTTGTTTATATTTGCAAGACTGGAAACGATGATTCCCAAAGAGAATACGATGCACATGATGATGGACAAGAGCTTAGTCATGAGCAGCCCCTCCTTAGGTTAAATATTTGTCGAGAATTTCTGTTAGCAGCTTGTACCACGGAAACATCGCAACCAAAAGCCCCATATAAAAGGCTGGATAAACAATCACACTATAGCCAATTCCAAGTGATTTGATTTTTTTACGATGGCGAAACATTCTCCGATGATCTACAGCCCACTCCATTCGCTGCATGGTAACACTTATTTGTCCTTCACTGAGTTGCTCAATCGTCCGCATACTAGAAACAAGAATAACCCCATCGTCTACTCCCATTTTGCGTTTAAAGCTCTCCAAGGCCTCATCAGGATCTTTGTTCCACTCAGATAACGTAGGTACATACTCCTTCAGTTTTCTCGTAGGGCGCGCCGCTTTAACCATGGCGCTATAGATAGGAACCTGATTTTCCAAGAGTGTCACATAGCGATTAATAAACCGGGCAATATCTGTACTTAATATATCCTCACGATGTCCCGCCCACATTTTCAAACCAATGTATGGCATCATGAAGCTGCCAGCACAAGCCAGACACATAGACAAGAGAGGGAATGATTCGACTCGGCTCACCATGACCCAAAGCAGAATCAAAATGCACACTGAGCTGCCGCTGAGAAGCTGGAGAAATATCCACTCCGCTTTTCCCCATCCAAAAGGCCTTCCCGCCCGAGCTAACAGTTGCTCCCATTGCTCGTCCTCATCTGCCTTTACGGTCTGCTCCCACTTTCGCCACCATACTCCTGAAACAAACAATCTGGGTCTCGATATACTGACGACATTCTTGCCTATCATAAATATCGCAACAAAGACGAACAGCGCTCCCAATCCTAGATACGTGTACATGACAAATATAGGCATTAGCGATACCTCCGTCCCCAAATGAAGGCAAGTAAAATAGAGAAGGACCAAACTGTTACAGCGAGCGCCAATATTGCTTGTCCATCTAGCGTATAAAAATAAAGGCGATAGGAGTCTTGAAGTAGACTTTGATTGTATGGTATTAGACAAATACAGATAGCTATTACTACCAACAAGCTAATCCAAATCGAGTAAATCTCACTATCTCGCTCTTCCTTTTCATCCTGCTGGACAAACATTTCATTCGTTAGCCTGTTAAGCGGGGCCTGAATATCTTCCGTTTCACCTTCCAAGCCACTCGCAATATACATCGCAAAATCAAAGGCCCAAGGATGACCCAGCCGCTGCGCAAACTGTTCTACGGCTGTTACGGGATTCCCGCCATCTGTCAGACTGTTGTTTAAGAGCAATAGATCGGGAAGCAATTCTTTCGGGCACTCGTCAATCATTTCCCGAAACGTGAGAATGATGTTTTTCCGACTGTTATAATAACGCGCAAATAATTCAACAAACCGGCAGAACGAGCTAATTTTCTTATTGATTCGGACTGTATAGCGAGCATACAGCAATAAGTTCGGCAGCAATAAAAATAATACGAACAGAGACAAAGAAACAATTAGGTTTCCCAACAATATCCCCGAAACAAATCCAGCGACGCTTCCAATGAGAGAAAGGAGAAGATGAGCTTCTGGAGTTCCCCCTCCTATTTGGCACCAGCGATCGTATCGTTCGTATATCAGACGACGTGTAGCATCCTTCAGGAATCTTTCTCTCCAGACCTCAACTGTTCGCGGAAAGAAAACGCGGGGTGTTGACCAACCTTTGTACAGATGCAAGCCTAGAAACAAAAAACCAATGAAAATACAAAAGAACATGGGAATGAGCAGCATGTATATCATAATTGTCTGCCTATGTCTGTAAGTCGTAGCTCTTTCAATACACCGATATCTGCCTTACCGATGTAACACATGTATTCAATCAGATGTGGATTGATTTGTTTGCCTGTCCACTCGTACTCCCCTGTTTGCATATTGCGACTTACTAACGGAATGGAATCAACGCGATTAAAGGTGTCGTTCCATTCTGTTACATGAATGGCGTCGATGAACCGATGGCCATTATTCCGATAAGTGAGAGAGTTAACAAAATTGACCGCCCTACTAATTCTCTCTTGTGTCAACTCGATACTACGACCCCCATACTGATAAACCAGGTCTGTCAGGTCATGCAACGCCTTATGTGGAAATCGTTCATGCATCGCACCGATAGTAGCATCTGTTCCACGAATGCCTGCGTTGATAAAGTGATACGCTTCGATAGGCTCTCTAATTTCCCCAATCAGAATGGTGTTAGCTGTGGATCGGTACATATCCTTGAAGCAGTAGGCCAGATCAATCCCAATCTCTTCTACGTTTTGAAGCTCGATTACTTCTCCGGGCCAAACATCTCCGAAACGCATTTCGTGCTCGCTTTCAAAAATGGTTACATACTCAGTAAGCGGGTCCTTCATCTTCAGCATACATAACATCAGTGTTGTTTTACCTGCAGCCATCGGACCAATCACGAGAACATTTCCTCGTCCAAATACTTGTTGCTCAAGCAAGCATTGAACACTCTGATCAAACGTTGGGCGCTGTTGATTCCTTAAATCGCTCAATGAGAAAGACGGTGTAGTAAAACGCCTCACCAGAATGGTCGGCACTCTTGAATAAGGAAAGGTAAACATCGTCAATCTCGCCTTTAAAGCATCAAGGTAACCACTCAAGCGTGGTTTTTTCTCATTAAAGGATAGGCCTGCAGCGTTTGTTAGTTTTTGTTGGAGCGTCTCTACTTCTTTCCATGTAGGAACATAAGAAAGAAATTTCTTTTCTCCTTGCTCTAAGTACGCTACCTTCCGATTTGCTGAGATCCGTACTTCTTCCACCCAGGGAGAAAGATGGAGAACAGCATCCAGAATGCCCCACCCGTATGTCGCAAAAGCAAGCCCCTCATATCCGTTAACATGTGGCAAAATTTCTTCTGTTACAGGACGTTTCATAACCTCTTCAAAATAATGCTGTAGACGAAGAATGATATGATTATGACTGTCCCGGTTACCTTGCTCGGCCAATGATAGGATTCGTTGCATTTCTATTTTTTCGTCTCTGCTTGTGCCGAAATGATTGAGGTAATCCCTTGCTGCTTGCTTAATATCTTCTACATTTTGCAAACAAGACGCTGTCCATTGCTGTTCCATTATTTTCATTAGCCCGACACCGCTCTTCTGACCTCATACTCAGCTTTGGCAATTTCCTTGAGGCTGCTGATATACAATTTAGGTGGAAAAAACTCCTCAACCAGAACACTGTTGCTTCTCTGGGATTCCTTTAGCCTACTTTCTGAAATACGCGGTACTATACCATACAAGGCGATATCCTCGCCGATTCGGAATGGCTGTCCCTGGTCCAGATGACTCAGCAGCACCTCGCACTGCACTCCCTTTTCCCTCCACGTACCGATCCATTCTCTAGAGCTCTCGATGCTAAATGGGTCTGACCTGACAAACAAGAGGTTGCGATCAGCCGTATACACCAATCGCTGCATCGCCTCTGTCTCGGGGAAGCAGAATCCCCAGTCGATATATACATAGTCAAACTGCTTGCGGAAAGCAGCAATCATATTAGTTATTTCCCAGCTCTTCCACTTGCTTGCTGCATGAGCATAGTACAAATTGGGCATGTGTACGCTTTGTTTGCATACACTCTTCCAATTGCGCTTGATTGCCGTATGAATATTTAAAAAATCTGGCCGAAAAAGTGCCAACTGATGCTGCTGCAGTTTGAAAAAACGGGTAAGGTCAGGTTTTGCATGATTCATATCGAGAACGACTATACGCTTATCGGGGTATTGCTTTGCTAATAGGATGGGATAATTGATGCAAAAAGTGGTGATACCTGAAGCCCCATAACTCATTAGTGCATACACAAGCCCATCATTTTCACTTGTTATGTACCCGGTAGACTCCTCAATAAAGCCAAGAATTAGACTAATTTTGCTGCGAATTTCCTCCTGAGACAGCTTAGCGGAAAGTAGATATATACCCTCTAATGACAATTCTTCAGCTACTTGTTTGATTATCGCTTCATCTCTGAAAAGTGGAACGATGATGAGCGGAGCATTTTTCGGCAACGTCGATTTTATCGCAGGCAGCCACACCCAAGCCGGTGTCATATACATTTCGGAAAAAATGACTGCAGCATCAGGTTGATATAAATGAACGAGGCGTGAAAAATCCTCTGGAGACTCGGCTACTAAGACCTCGGTAGAAGCAGGCATATATGTTTTTACCAACGACTTCATAGGATAACACACTAGAATTTTCATGAAGCTTGCTCCTTTGAAACCATGATATGACCCACCTGTAAAACGCCATATGTCATCGCCTCATTGAGGATCACATACTGTTGGTCAGTGAGATTGAAACCTACAAAAGCGGGTAGCGCTGTAGGCTGCACTCGATAGTCTCTGAATCGTTTTTCACCGTTCAACAGCGGCTTTTCACGGGAACCATGAAATACGGCATCCATTTGATCAGGAGAGGGAAGTAGGCTTGGCTTCAACGTATAAATTTCAATACCGTTACTATCTCTCACACTGGCCAGTTGGCTTTCAAATAAGAGTTCAGCCGTGTCATTCGTCTTTTTAAACTGAAGTGGGTCAGGATAATCTTGTAGCTCGCTAATACTCTTGTATTTCACCCAAATTTTTACGTGATCGCCTTTACGTAATTCTGTCAGTGGTTGAATGGATAACAACGGAAATTCATATCTTGCCTGTCCCTTTACAGGCAGCAACTGAGAATCAGTTAATTTTTTGGTTAGCAACTGCTCCCCTTCATACATGCTTTGCGTGCTACGCTTCCCCAAGACGCTATCCAAGTCACGTGCGGAATCAGGTAAAATTTCATTTATTCCTTCCTGGACGAGTACAACATCATCTTGCGTAATCGGTTCAAATGGGGAAATTTCTTTTCCCGGAGCTACTTTTACAACAGGGGCAAACAATCTCTCTGCTGCCATCACATCAATGTACTGGGTCGCAGCGTAGAATGATGAACCTGCCAACAGAAACGATATCAAGCAGATAATAAACAAGGCTTGCTTCTTCATAGCATCCTTCCTTTATAAGCGTGAATCAGCGATTGGAATTCACTTACTTCCTCAGGAAAAAACTCCAGCAACAAGTTTCCTTTTGAATGCGCGGTTGCTGTCTTTTCCCCATCAATCAGAGGTAACATATACTCCACTTTTGTAGGACCAGGTTCAACGTTCCAAAGGGAGAGTGTCCCTTCCACTTTTTTTAATACACTGGAACGAGATAACCGACTGTTCCACTTGTTTGCAATAAATTTCAATTTATTTTTTTCGGACGTCCACCACGAAGGTGCTGTCTCCGTTAAAAATAATCGAGTAAGCCTGGCGAGGTCGCCATCAAATACTACCCATATTTCGTCTGCCATTTCAAAAATTTGTTTAGCCTCGTGTGTCCAGCGGGAAGATACATCTATAAGGACAATCGGACTAACCTTGCTCATTCGTAGTAACCAGTTAGCCATGTCTATGTTGGTAGATTTCTGTTGATGATTCAAAGGGGGTTCTATCTGGATGCGGAGATGATTGTTCTGCATGAGGAGCATAGATGTGGAAGCATTATACGCTTGTTGATTAGTCCTACGCTCGTAATCAAGCGCAAAGTAGTAGTAGGAAATCGCATTTGGCAGTTCACAAAGAGTAACAGGAATTCCTTTCTCAGCCCAAGCGTATGCGATATTCCCAGCTATAAAACTGGAACCGGCCTGCACATAGAGACTCGTTACTGCAATACATTTTCGATTAAAAGTCTCCATTTGTTCTTCGAATAGCGGTAAAGCAAGCTTGTCTTTAAGTATCTTCCACTGCCGTTCTTCCTCGCCAGTAGGAGTAAATTCCTTCTGTTCTAGGTCACGGAAACGGGAGACGAAGCGACTCATTTGATGATACATGCCTAACCTACCTGAAAATCGGTCGTATTGTTTTTACTCAAAATATAATTCCGAAATTTTTCAACCATTTCTCGAATCGTTAGTGACTTCCGGTGATAATAGTAAATTTTACGCAATCGCTCCCGTTCCTGAGAAGTCATCTCCGGCTTTACTTTCATCGCCATCTCTATCAACAAGGCTAGCTCTAAATTGTTTGGTCTGCCTCGTTTTGGTGGATTAGCGAACAATTGCTGCTGCTTTTTATCAAACGCATTGGGATATTCCAAAAGCCACATATCAACGATTGCCTCTATGTCTTCTTGTGAGCGAACTCCCAATTTCATCAAGTATTTAAAGTATGTTGGTAGGGAGCGTTCTTGCAATAGTCCATTTTTCCATCGAGCGATAAATCCGTTTGGAATCGTGAGTAGTTTTGTAACGTCTCGTATAAGTGCCATTCGATTTTGTGATTGGTAAAGAACTACTGCTTCCTTCACAAGAGTAAATAAAATGTCGTGATAATTTGCGTCATTTGATACGCAGCCGTACTGGATTACATACCATTCCTCTACCGCTTTATCAAAATCTTTACGACAATTTGTTAATTGGAGCTGAACTAAATGTTCATAAAACTCTTCCAGATCGTATCGAGCCATAAATTCTTCCTGATAATCTCCAAAGACGAAAGTGATAAACGATTCCTTCAACTCTTCAATCGAAACCAAGCTGTTTGTCTCCTCATAGCAGCGGTTGACTAATTCGATAGCACTATTTGCCAACACTAATAATCACTCCCATTATTTTACATTTTATTTATATTAATTGACATTCTGCTACATCTTTCGCCACACGTCAAATATTTTTTGTTTTTTTAATATTCCGATTTACCTTTATGAAATGATCACCTTACACGCATCCGTGCAAGGCGATCATGAGAATTACTCTGCTAAAAAATAGAGTTCTTCTCCTGTTGCGAACAGAAGGGCGATCCTTCCTCCGCGCTCCATGACGGTCGGAGCATTCTCCATTACAATTATCCCGTCATTGAGTACTACTCTGTTACCAAATCGATGTATCGATTCGATTTGGAAGGTCCCTTCTGGTAATCTTTCCACCGAAAGATTCCGACCGGGCCTGTGCTTCTGGTAGCGGACCTGCCGCCCGAGAAGCTGCTCCATAGATGCAGAGCACTGCTGGTGAGCCTCCACTGTTGCCATGCGCAACGCCTCCTTCTCTCACCTGTAGAGTACGGCCGTTTCATGTGCTTATAAGCCAATGAAACTATTAATACCGTAAAAAAAGACAGTGGGTTGTTGCAAATATTTTTCAACTGTCTTCCCAGAAGGCTGGATTACTTAATTCGGGATACATTTCAGTTACCATATCGAAAGGAGAAAAATAGAGTGTGTCGACTAAAATTTTTAACCGATACTTTTTTAAAAGACTATACGCTCTCTCTGTTTTCCCGAATATTTTGGGCAGTTGATACAAATCAGGCAGCTTCAACAAATGATGACACATGTAATCGACACAAATCTTTGCTCGTTCCTCTCCCTTGATGCTTTGAAAATACAGTGGAGGAAAATGTCGACGAATACCAGTAAGTACCTCCTGATAGACCCACAGTACGCGCTGCTCCTCGGGGAGACGCGGCAAATAAGGATAAGCGAACTCGACAAAATAATAGACATCTTCAGACTTTGCCTCTATTGGCGGCTCTATATATTCCCTTACCAGATGCAGCTTCAGTTGCTTAATGTCTTGGATACTCAATTCCCGCCGGGCTTGCTCCGGTGTCCACTTTTTTACATGCTCAATCGCGTAACGAACCACTAATTGTACTTTTTGCTTTCGGTACTGCGCATCTTCAAACTCGTACGGGGAAAATCGTTTCTGCTCTCCGCTGAGAATGCGTTTGTACCGTTCCACTATTTTTGACGGCACTGCTTCCTCACTCCTATAACCATTTTTGGAATATACTTCAAAATTACCATGATGGCTTAGGACAAAAATAACAGCGCGCCAATCAAACAAGTACGACTTCAATCATAGATTCCTGATTGAGAGACCCGACCCAATTTCACATCGAGGTCCTCCCACAGCGTAGGGACATTGCTTGCTGCTTCTACCCGAACATGATAGATTCCCTGGAGATAAAGATATGACCTTTCTCCCTTTTGATGGATAGCATATGCCTCCATATTCCCTCGATCGAAAGCCGAACTGTTTAGCTGCCACAATATTTCGGCTTCCTCTCGCGCCCCACGGATAATGTCTGCTTCTTGCTGCTCGGCCTCAGCCGTCGTAGCAAAAAGCCGCATCTGCTTTTCCCCTTCGCTGTCAACGTACTCCCATTTTCCAGCGGCTCGAGCACCTTTTGAAATAAGATCAGCCGTATGCTGCATTTTCATTTTCAACAAATCGGTCTGCTCTAAAAATAACAACAGCGAAAGAAGGCCACCTAAACAGAAGAGAAAAAAGATCGTTGTTATCATAATGGATCCATGCTCTTCTGCCATTCGCTGCTTGAGATAAATATAAAAACGGATCATTTTTTAGCCTCCGCGTTTTCTATCATCATGTAATAGCTCTCTGTTATCTCATATAGCGTCCCCGTCGCTAACAGTCGAAACGAAATGGTGGCTTCTGCTTTTACATGGTTCCCTTTCTTCCAGCCTCCTCCTTTAATCTGAAGTCGTACCCCTGTATTGGCTACGCCGATCCCTTCACTCAGTTCAGCTTCCCCACGCTCGGTCGCATGATAAGTAGCTAATCCGTAATTCGGCTGGACGGAAGCGATTCTTCCAGCTTCATAGGCAGCAGCCATCACCTTTTGTTTGTTGTACAAAATACTGAATTGATCAAAAGAAAACATGATTAGTAGCCACACTAAAGGAAACACCAAAATAAATTCGATTATTTGGCTGCCGCGCTCGTCGTGTAGAATCGTTTTAACCACTCTGCCAATCCGCTTTTTCATTGGCTTGTCCCCATGAAATGTAAATAATGCTGGAACAGAAATGCACCTAACAATAAAACAGCATACGGGAAGGAAAGGGCTGTTCGATCCATTCCCGGCAACCAAAACTGTCGATGTGCAATCCACCCCGTCGCCATAGCACGTAAGTTATCTCGTAGGCGGGACCAGGAACGCGGGTAAATTAAAATGAACAGTAGACATAACCATATCGAGTGTAGAAACAATGGATATATCTCCGCCCAGCTGCTCCAAGCGCCTACTGCCATCAACAGCTTTTGGTCACCCATTCCCATTCCCTTGAAAACTACTGGTCCGACTGTTAGAAGAAAAGCCCCCGCCACACCAGTCAACGCCACTGCCACTGATCCAGCGTGCCATTGATACAATAAACCTGCAGCCAGCACAGGAAATGTAAGCATGTTTGGAACTTTGCGCCTCTGCCAGTCAAACCAAGCTGCAATTGCTAAAAGGCTAAAGACAACCATGCTCATCATTTGCTGATCATATCTTGGAGTTCCTTTAATTTCGCATCCTCTGCTTCACCCAGCGTGGATAGAGTAGGAATGATCAAAATCAAGATAACCGCTACGATAATGACCATTTCCACAATGGTGACACCGTCTTCCTCGTACCAAAAACGCTTTAGGTAATTTGTAATAATGGACATTCCATTCACTCCTTTACGGTTTCTATTTTTCACTTTGCCAAAAGACAGTGCCTCTCGCAAAAATATTTACAGACGATCACCGATGCCAATCAATGCCGGCCCCATAACTAGGAACAGCAAAGGCACTCCCATCAACAAGATCACAAAAGGGAGCAATCGGATGTTTAAACGATTCATGTGGGTAGATGCCTCATCTTCTTGTTGTCTCATTTGTTCCTCTACTTGAACAGCGAGCATTTGGGCAATACTCACCCCCTTGCTTATCGCCTCATTCATTTCCAGAGCAATGGTTGTTAGTGCGTCTACTTCCCAACGAAATGCTAGCTCTTCTAACGCTTTTCTCCATGTTCCGTAGCGTTTCTCTTCGACTTCAAGGCGCGTTAGCTCATGTCCAAGCCTGGCGTCAAAACGACGTGCAGTCTCTTTAACTGCTGCCTGGATTGGCATCCCTGCCTCAACCAAAGATTGAACGATACTAAAAAAAACAGGTACCTGCTCCCGAATTTGGGCTTTTACTCGTTTGTCTCCCCAATCTAGCAATCTGGTAGGGAGCAAATACAACAGCATACTCCCGATTAAAGGAAGACCGTTTGCCATTCTCAGCGATTGCTCTACATATACGTTAACCACTAGATAAAGAAGAGCCGATACAATAAACACCATACTGATTCCCTTGAGAAGAATGATTTCAGACAGACTTACATTCCAGCCCAGTCTCGTCAAAATTTCTCCTGTTTTTTGCCGATCTATTCCTGTCCATACACATAGTCTGTTCATCAGATACTTATTCTTTTCTAACAAACGAATGACCGTCCATCGTGTTTGCCCGCGTTGGAATGATTGTTCTATCTGGGCCTGCTGTTCCTGATCGATTCTACCCAAAAGAGTACCATCAACTTCTCCTCCCCTTCCTAAGCAAGCTGGCAGACCATACAAAAACAGTGCTATACCTGTCACGATGCAAATCAGTAGCATGTTTAGCCTCCCTGAAGTACGCTTTTTTGAGCGACGTATCGAATCGCCTCTCCCCCTAGTAAAATGCAGGATAAAGAACCCAGGATAAGCAATCTGCCGCCTAGCGTAGCGGTCAGAGAGTCAAAATGATGGGGGTTATTCGAGTACAGCGCTATTACAAATACAAATGGCATGGCGCTCAGCAGATTAACTTGTGCAACGATTTGTGCCATCGCGGACTTTTGCCTCCGAAGTGACTGCCTGCGGCGCAAGATAGAGGATGCAGCCAAATCCAGCGTCTTAGCCATATCCCCGCCCATTTCCCGTTGAATTTGAACAATCGTAGCCAAGTACTTTACATCTGCTGATCCCGTCCGCTGATAAAACTCGCTCATGACATGCTCTAGCGGTACTTGTGCTCGTAACAACTCAACTATGCGACGATATTCATCCGTCACAGTTCTCGCCAAATATGGACTCGCTGCTACCTGTTCAAAAGCGTGCAAATATGATGGAGACGTTCGCAATGCACTGGCCATGAGTCGAATAGCCTTCACGTTCCTATCCTCAAACTGATCCTTTCGCTTTGCTCCCCATACACTGACCAGTCGCTCCGTAAATAAAATGCCTGCCAGCAACGCAGGTGTCGCTAACCACCATGACTGCAAAATTTGGCTACATAATCCGAAGGAAAGCAGGCCAAATAAAAAGGAGAGGGTCACATACTGGTTGACCCCCCACCCCGACCGCGACTTCGCTAATCTCTCATTCAATTTGTCCCATATCGTTTTTCTATCCTGCTGGAGCAGGCCGATAATTGCGTGTTTGCCAGATGGCTCTCGTAAAAATAACTTCTCCGGAACCAAAAGCAAGACGGTACCCAATCCGATACCAAAAGCGATAGGCAAGCTGAAATCTCCCATGCTCTCCCTCCTACACGGGTATTGGCTGTGTAAAAAAGACCTGATCTATTTCTTCTCGTGATAAACCTTTTTCCAGCCAACGCTTGATTAATCTTTCAGGTCGATAGCCTGTCCATTTAAAATGACCTGTCACTTTCCCATCCTGGATCCCTGTCGGTTCGTATATGTAAATATCCTGTAAGTAAACTCGATCCGGTAGGACTTGTTTAATATTACACGCACGCTTGATCCATTCTTCATGTGATTGTCCTGTGCCTACTACCTCCGTGATAGCAACAACTTTGCGGCTTCCGTCCTCTTCAAAACGTTTGACCTGAACGATCAGATCAAGTGCCGATCCAATCATCAGGTTCCGTTCCTCTGAGCTGTATACCTCATCTGCCTTTCCGAACAAAATGGGCAGCGTAGAGTCGACCAAAGCTCGTGGTGAGTTGGCGTGGGCTGTACTCCAACTCCCGGGATGATCTGTATTCATCGCCCAAAGCATATCGACAATTTCTCCACCCCGAGTCTCTCCGACCATAATCACATCAGGCCGCTTGCGGAGGGAAAGGCGTACACAATCCTGGATGGAGAAACCTCCTTTTCCTTCATAATTAGCCGGTTTTGCCAAAAATCTGCGTACGAAAGGATGCTGCAGCTTCATCTCCAGCACATCCTCAATAGTGATAATGCTCAAGTAAGTGGGGACATACTGGGAGATGAGATTCAGCATGTGCGTCTTGCCTGATCCTGTTCCGCCACTTACTATCCCAGATGCCCGCGACAATCCTACCGCTCGCTTTAAAAACAGCAGCATAGGCTCGCAGATCGAGCCGTAACGTAAATAATCGGATTCACTGAGCAAGTCACGGTGTTTTCGAATAGTAAGCATGTGACCATCTGGCGATATAGAGCGATGTGTAGCCGCAACACGAGAGCCGTCTGGTAGTTGTGTATGTAATTCCGCCTTCGTCTCGTTAAACTCGCGCCCCATCGTTGCTGCCATTTGTTCGAGCAACCGGAGCATTTCCTCCTCATCACGAAAAACATCTATCTCAGGCGATTCTAATCTTCCTGTGCTTTTCCGTTCCACGACCAGATAGTTAAACCGATGAAATAGAATCTCGTTAATGTCGTTATCTTCTAATAACGCATCCAGTGGGCCCCACCCCGTCAATGAATGCAGCAGTCTCTTTACTTCTGCTTCCAAATGCAGTGATGAGAGTGGTGTTTGAGCTTCTAGCAACATTTTGATATCAGCTGTCAGCTCATCCAAAAAAGCAGTAGAGTGCTTCTCCTCCCACAAACGTTTTCCATGCTTTTCTACAATCTGTGTACGAACCGAAGTCTCTGCATCTCGGCCAATCCAGTTTTCTCCCGAATGCTGCGGTATAGTTGCTTGCATCTTTTCATTTAAGGTTGTCGGAGTCCGAGCCGTTTCTCTTCCAATTGAGAGTAAATCTTTTGTACCACGTACCTGATTTGGGATTCCAAGCAATTGTTTCTTGTCAAACATCATGTTCCTCCCCTACCCCCATAGCCATCGCAAAAGTGATGACCGGTCCTTTGTTTTCCCTTTTGGAGTAACGCCTGTATTTTCCGTATCTACTGGCAATAGAGCTTTCCCAAGGGTTTCGATCGCCTCTTTTGCAGCAATTCGACCCGGATGCATCATGACAGGAACGCCCGTGTTGATAGATTTTTTGACCTCTGCATCATCCGGGACCGAAAATATTTTCCTGCTTGGGTGCAGTTGAAAGTACGCTCTGATCTCGTCGAGAGTAAACATTTCTCTTCGTTGAAGTCGGTTCATACACACCTGTATTCGTTCTTCGGGGTACTCGGCTTCCCTTAGTAATTTCAGGAGCCGTTGGATATTTTCAATGGAATCGACTATCGGGTTGCCAACCATCACCACATGCTCAGCAAAAAAAAGGGCTTGAATGGTGGCGTCTGTTGTATCGGGTGCGGTGTCAATCAGAATAACGTCATATATGCTTTGTTTTAGCGTCTCCAGAATGAGGTATAGGTGATAATCCCGAATCTCAAAGCTGTGCCTAATATCACGTGGAGATGTTAATACATGCAAACCGGTTTCTGCATGACATACGATGTACTTCTCGATGTCTTGTGGAGACAAAGTAACTGCGGAGGCATACTCCTGCCACTCTTCGTGGCGTACAGTGAACGGATCTCTTCCTTGTCGCTGAACAAATGCTTGCAGTTGGACATCAATGTCCTGTACCCATGTAAAGAGATTGGGGGTGCGCGGCAAATTTAGTGTTGTTGCAAAAGTTCCTAGGTCAAGATTGAAATCGACCGCTAGTACTCGCATTGGTCGCCCTTCTCTTCTTTGCATGGAGAAGAAAATAGCCAGCTCTCGTGAAATGAACGTTTTGCCTACCCCTCCCTTTGGTCCATAAACCGTTATGAGGTGCTTCGGTACTGTGCTGCCCCCGTAAGAGGACTCGGAAAAGGGCTCTGCGGTGGGCTGCTGTATCTGGTTGGTAGGTGCATGTAAGGGGGGTGGGACTTCAAGAGGGTTTGGATGATTCTGATGGACACTTCCTGCCATCATTCCTTGAGGTACCATTGCTAATGCTTCTAGTTGCCCTGGTTGCACTGGCTTCGCCACTACCCAAATACCTAGGTTGCGAAAAAACGGTTCCCACATGAGCTCTTGTGGTGAGCAAGCAGCGATGAATGAAAGTTGAGGATAGGCCAGGCGAAATTGTTGACAAAGTACGCCTCGTTCCGCCTCTTTTATTCCACCTAAAATCACCATGTCAGGACGTGTTCTTTGCAGCATTTGCCACGCTTCATCGACCTCTGTCGCAAGGCCGCAAACTTCCAGCCACTTACTTTCGGCCAGTTGTTCCTTTAATACATTGCTAAACTCTCTATCGTCATCTACTATGAGCAAACGCTTTTTCACTCACGTTCCTCCTCACGATTACTCCATCGTTTTTTTGTTCTCATTAGCTCAGCAGCAAACTGTGCATCGCCTACCCCTGCTTTTTGCCCTTCGATTACTGCCGCTAATCCTAAACGGATCTTGCCGTAATGGAGTGCATGGGTTAACATAACCGCTTCATTACGTGTGAGAGAAAGGGTAACAGCTACCAGATTCGGTTGATTCCCTTCCATTTCTCTCTGTACCCCAATAATCGGCATATTTTGCAGGAGTAATCCGGAGTGTGCACCCCTGTCATCTTCAAATGAAGCATAGACGTGAACTCGCTCGCCAGTGGATACATGGGGAGATACCCCTGCCACATTATCGACGGGAATGCTCATTCCAGTCATTAGCTCAGTCAACTTCGCCTCACTTTGAATATGGCCCGCCTTCTCCAAGTCACTCTCCAAGAGTGGACGACCGCCTTTTACTGGGCGTATAAATGGCAGACCAATTAAATTCGAAGCTTCAGCCCAAGGGATTAAGCCTGGTATCGGTGAGCTCGACCTTTGAAAAATACCTCCCATTGTAAGTATCAGCGGTTCTAAATCCTTTGCTTCCAATAACTGCCCGCTTTCTTTTCCCACGCTGTTCCGTAATTGAGTATAGGCGACTGTGTGTGGTTTCAGAATGGTATATGCGCCAACACCGACACATACTGCTAACAGTAAAAGTGCCAATAATCGCAGCGGGTGTATAGACATTTTCCTCCTCCTTTCCTAATGCTGCTTCTAGCTTACAGAAAGCTTTAGGGACAAAAAAAGAAACAGAAAAAAACCGTGCAGTCATTCCTGCACGGTTTTCACATTCATCTATATTCGCTCGTTCATTCAAAACTGGATCTGCATGA